>CAYUAV010000439.1:0-3960 GCA_964442665.1 uncultured Bacteroidales bacterium | reverse complement strand
AGTTTCGCCTGCAGCATATAAACGATTAATTACGGTACATCCGTCCCGGTTAACTTTTATACCACCACACAGGTAATGTGCCGCAGGTACAACAGGTATATTGTCGCGGGTAATATCGATCCCGAGACTTTTACATTTTTCGCTGATGTTGGGAAAATGTTCAACCAGGTCTTTGGGATCAAGATGGCGGCAGTCCAGGTATACATAATCATCACCCCGCAGCTTCATTTCATGGTCAATGGCACGCGCAACAATATCACGGGGAGCCAGTGAACCTCTCTTATCATATTTATGCATGAACTCAGTTCCGTCTATGGTTTTTAAAATTCCACCATGACCCCGCATGGCTTCAGAAATGAGGAACGAAGGACGTTCGGCCGGATTATAAAGTGAAGTGGGATGAAATTGTACAAATTCCATGTTTTCAACGGTTCCCTTGGCCCGATATACCATGGCAATACCATCGCCGGTGGCAATCTGTGGATTTGTAGTGGTACTGTAAAGATTCCCCGTACCCCCTGTTGCCATTAAGGTCACTCTGGAAAGAAATTTAACTACCTTCTGTTTTTTGATATCAAGAGCATATACCCCGAAACATTGAATATCGGTATGCCTCCATTTTACCAGAACTCCCAAATGATGCTGCGTAATAATATCTATAGCAAAGAAATGTTCATATATGTCGATATTTTTATGTTGTTTTACACGGGCAGATAAACTACGTTGAATTTCCAGTCCGGTTTCGTCCTTATGATGCAGTATCCGGTGCTCTGAATGACCTCCTTCGCGTGCAAGTTCGAATTTTCCATTTTCTTCCTTATCGAATTTCGTTCCCCAACGTATAAGTTCGCTGATTTGCAAGGGAGCTTCACGAACTACCATTCTGACAACTTCTTCGTTGCATAATCCATCGCCGGCAATCAGCGTATCTTCGATATGTTTTTTATAATTGTCGGGTTTATAGGTCACTGCAGCGATCCCCCCCTGTGCATAGGATGTATTTGTATTTTCAAGATTGGTTTTTGTTAAAATGGCGACTTTCCCTTTATTGGCAACTTTTAATGCAAAGCTTAAACCTGCCAGTCCCGAACCTACAATCAAAAAATCATATCGTTTTTCCATTTTCCCCCGATTAATCGGATTATCCCTAGTTTATATCGATTTTTTACCAGATCTGTCAGAAAAGTATGATGAAAAGTATACTGCTATTCAGCAAAAACCCCGTTAATATAAGCAAAAACGGCACTGCCCAATCCTATCACTCCCATGGTGGCAATCATACGCCAAAGCGTATCGGTATCGGCATAGTCCCAGATCGCCATGATACTTAAAACAATACTCCCGATAAGACAAAGTGTTATTAGTGTAAACGAGATCGTTTTTATGATCTTCGGATTGAAAAATCCTTTGTTGCCGAATTTCATTCGTGTAAATTTTTTAAGCTACTATAACTATTATCCCTAAAAATTTGCTTCATGGTAATTCAATTTTCAAAGGTCGAAGCCTATATCACGACGAAAATACTTCTTATCAAAAGTAACGATTTCTGCATTTTTATAGGATATTTTCAATGCATCGCGAAAATTTTTTGCCATTGAACTTACTGCTATTACCCTGCCTCCGTTTGTTATGATTTCGCCATTTTTCAAGGCAGTTCCCGCATGAAACAGCATACTGTCGCCGATAGTTTCCATTCCGGTTATGATCTTACCTTTTTCGTAAGCTTCAGGATAACCTCCCGAAACCAGCATTACGGTGGTACATGCATCGGGACTGATCGCTACACTGGCCGATGATAGTCGTTTTTCGGCGACTGCAATAAACAGATCTACCAAATCACTTTCAATTCTGGGCATGAGCACCTCAGCTTCGGGATCGCCCATTCTCGCATTATATTCAATCACATAAGGATCGTCGGCACATTTAATAAGTCCGAAGAAAATAAAACCGTTATAATCTATAGTATCTTTCTTTATTCCTTCGAGGGTAGGTTTAATAATGCGTTCTTCAATTTTTTGAAGAAAAGTTGTATCGGCAAACGGAACCGGTGAGATACAACCCATTCCTCCGGTATTCAGACCTGTATCATTTTCACCAATTCGTTTATAATCCTTAGCTTCGGGAAGTATCTTATATGATATACCATCTGTTATAACAAATACTGAAAGTTCAATACCCGATAAAAATTCTTCAATTACAACTTTTTTGCTGGCCTGCCCGAATTTACCTCCTATCATTGTTCTGAGTTCTTTTTTTGCATCTTCTGCCGCATTGATGATCAATACTCCTTTACCGGCAGCCAATCCATCAGCTTTCAGAACGTAGGGAGCTTTCATGGTATCGATATACGCTAAACCTTCATCCAGATTTTCTGCTGTTACACTAAAATATTTTGACGTAGGAATGCTATGCTTTACCATGAATTTTTTGGCAAATTCTTTGCTTCCTTCCAGCATAGCTCCTTTTGCCGAGGGCCCTATAACAGGAATACCTTTAAGCGCAGGTTCCGAACGAAAGTAATCGTAAACACCTTTTACCAGGGGGTCTTCGGGCCCGATAACAACCATATCGATTCTTTTCTCTCTGGCAAACCGGCCTAATTTTTCAAATTCATCCGGTTTAATTTCAACATTTTCCCCTAACTGGGCAGTGCCTGCATTCCCCGGTGCAGTATAAAGTTTTGTCAACTTCGGACTCTGGGCCATTTTCCAGGCCAGAGCATGTTCCCTGCCACCCGATCCGAGTAGTAAAATTTTCATGACAACAAAAATTTGAAGTGCAAACTTACTATATTGATTCTAAAATCGATAAACAAGAGCAGTTATTGTAGAAAATTTGGAAGTGTATACCGGGCATAAATCTCATGGGATCCAAAGGTAGAAACATTAAGACCTGAAATGGAAAGGTCGTACGAATATCCAATCAGCAATTCTTCATACTGAAATCCCAACTGAAAAACTATTGCATCGGAGCTTCGGTACGATAATCCAAAAATAAAAGCGTCTTTATATACTACCTGAGTATTAACATCGACCTGGAATAGACCAGCCTCAATAAATTTAAACAGTAATGAAGGCTTAAGCATCAGATCCTGGTTTATTTCAAAATTATAGCCTCCAAAAAGATAATAATGCCTGACTTGCTTTTCCTGGAGTATGTTATCGGATTTAAGATCGATGTTCCGGTTAATGAGCTGTGGTACCGAAAGTCCGACAAAGTAATTTTCACCATACAGGTAAGTGCCAAAGCTGGCATCGGGCACTATCATTTTATCTTCGCCGGTAAAAACAGGATCATTTGGATCTTCCACATCAAGGTCCGATTTCTTCAGATGAAACTGATAAATGAGGCCGGATAATCCAAAAGCAAGCCGGGTTTCAGGATTAATTTCGAGATGGTAGCTATAGGTAAGTTCTATTCCTGTTTTTCGCATGGGCCCTGCCTGGTAATTGAATACTTTAACTCCGGCACCCATTGCAGGGGCAACCTTCATATGACCGGAAAGATACTGGATAGAAGGAGATCCCGATATACCTGCCCACATTTTCCGGTAAGTGAATGAAAGTGGAAGATCGTCGGTAATGCCTGTTGCAGCGGGGTTTATGGAATAGTGATTATAGATATACTGACTTAATGGAGGAATTTGCTGACCATAAAGTACTGCTCCAAAAGACAACACAATTAAAATTACAGTATACTTTCTCATAGTACTTATTTTTAAATTCTTACCTTACAATACTTACAGGTCCTGATAAAGGATCGGATCCATCTCCTAAATCGATAATAAAATAGTAGGTCCCGGCAGGTAAATCCCTATTGTTATAGGTTCCATCCCAGGGTTCGGTATATCCGTCGGAACTGAACACTTTGTTACCCCATGTATTGAAAATTGTAACTTTGCACTTAGGGTATAATTCAATATTCCCGATATTCCATACTTCGTTCAGACCATCGTCATTG
>CAYUAV010000438.1:0-3963 GCA_964442665.1 uncultured Bacteroidales bacterium | reverse complement strand
AGATGCGATATTATTTTTACAGCTTTGCCGGTGGCCTGGGGAAGCCATTTTTTATCGCGACGCAGACTTTTAACGCGCTCGTGTTCATAATATCCCTTTGGATTACTTTCATCAGGGGTTCTTTTGTTATCTGAGAAAATCGGTATTCCTCCTTTATCCAGCATCTGCATCATAAGCGAAGTTCCCGAGCGCGGGAGGCCCGAAACAACAATGATCGGATTTTCAAGCTCAATTATCTTCGATTGCAATTCACCCAGTTCGGGATACTCCTGCAACTCTTCTTCTTCTGATTCGATACGATTTTTTTTATCGAAGTATTCTTTATGTTTAGTTGCAATCTCGGGTTTATTCAGTCGGTTGTTATAGAGATCGATAAGTTTATTTCGGGCACTTCCGAAATTGGGTATTATTTTGAGACAAACTTCAAAAGCACTGGCTGCATTTTCAAAATCTTCAAGCATTAATAATGCCTCTCCCAGATGATAATGTGCCATCGGGTGATAATAGTTCAAACCAATGGCATCGAGTGAGGCATGGGCAGCTTCAACATATTTTTTACGGGCCAGGTACACAAGTGCTAATCCGTTGTGAGCCATTGCACTTTCAGGGTTAAATTTTAATAATTCAAGGTAACACTCTTCTGCTTCTTCGAACTTTTTGAGTTTATAATACAAACCGGCAAGTTTTTGCTGCATTGAAACGGGTCGTGCATTCCGGGGAAATTTTTCTTCAAGGTCCTTAAGTATTGCCGCAGGCTTTTCTTTCATAATCCTCAGGTCGAAAAGTAACAGGTGAGCCTGACCGATATTGTTTTGCAGGGTTAATTGGCGTCGTACCTGCTTTTGAAATTCTTTTTCGTTTTTCTTTTTTTCTTTAGGCTTTTCTTTAAAGATATTATCAAACTCTTCTTTGATCGTATTGATATCCTTACTGTTTTCGATGGCCGTTTTGATGAAGTCATTAAGCAATTCTTCGGCTTTTGAATAATTGCCGATTTCGGAATAACATTTTGCCAGTCGAAGCGCAAATCTTCCCTGGTCTTTTTCTTTTTCATACAATTCTTCCAGAATTTGTATGGCTTCATGGTAACGAAAATTACCCAGATAAACCCGGGCAAGGTTATACCGGGTTTCTTTCTCAGCTTTTTCTGCCGCTTTTTTCTTATCCGGACCGGGATCTTCCACATAACCCAGGTCGATGAGCTGTTGTAATGCCTGTCGGTCAGCAATCATATCTTTCCGGGTTTCGGACGGATGCATGCCGTCGTTACCTTTCACTGTATCCCACGATGGTATTGTTTCAATTTTTATTTCCTCTTCAAACGCCTGTAAAACAGGTATGCCATCCATATCTTTTCCGAGCGGCAGCCCAAAAAGGGTGAGTATTGTAGGGGTAATATTTAATAAAGATGAACCATAAATAAGCTCATCTTTTTTTATTCCCGGTCCCTTAATACAAATTATTCCGTGCTCGCGATGATGATCGGCCGGGCCGGCGGGTTCATCGGGTATATATGTTGTTCGCAGATGATCGGAATGAAATCCGTGATCGGATATCAGGATAATGGTTGTCTCTTCCCCGGCGAGTTTCATTAAATTTTCCAGCATCATATCATGAAAGCGGTAAGCCGATGTGACTACATTTTTGTAGAGTTCAAATTCTGCTTCGGGGACATTATGCAGTCGAGGGGGATGATATTTCATGAAACCGTGGCAAAAATGATCGATAGTATCCAGATACAAAGCCATAAAATCCCAGGGTTGTGTATCGAGTATCCATGTTGCAGCGGCATGCAAAGTCGATGCTTCGCTGATGTTTTTTGCGATTAATCGCAAACGGGGATCTTGTGTCTGATCAATTTTGGCTGCGTCCGGAACAAATGGTAATAAATGTTGATCGGTAAGCTCCTGAGGATGAATTCGTAATTCCGCAAAAAATTCCTCAAGAATCTGCGGATGCACACTTCCGGGAGCAAGTGGCCAGGGTTGAGTCAATTTACCTCTTGCATGTGAATAATGATTCGAAAGCATAATTCCATTGATGGATTCGACCGGATTTGACGGCCACCAACCTAAAACATGGGTTTTAAAACCATTTTGCATAAGAATATTCCAGATTGCTTTCGTTTTTCTTGAATGGGAGCTTATCGGCTTCATTCCCATGCCTTCGGGATCGGCCTCGGTAAAACCCAGTACTCCGTGTTTATCGGCATATTTGCCTGTTGCAATACTTGTCCATAACATGGGCGAAAAAGGAGGTTCAAGAGTACTCACATTACCCATGACTCCTTCATTGACCAGCTTTTCCATGGCTGGCATCTGTCCCGCATCAATAAGAGGATTAATAACTTTCCAATCGGCAGCATCCCAACCGATTAACAGAACTTTTTGTGCAATTCTTTTCATTTTGCAATAAGGAAAAGGATTTCAATCCTTTCCGGAATGTTTACCCGAAGCTATAATTTAAAACATGTAATTTAATCGGGATTTTATGCTTTATATTACTTTCGAAAACCAGGTCGCCGGCCCATGCCCATGCCTTGTCTTGCCTGAGCGGAAACGGCAATATGATTTACCTGCCAGGCATCTTTTGGTTTATAGAATGTAAATTGAATTTGCTCAGGAGCATTCAGGTACTTTATAAAATAAGTGTAAACTATATACGATGGCGAAACTTCTTCTTTCTCGATGAGTTCATAGCCACAGTATTCTCCTGATTTTTTTGCCAAAAGCTCAAGTTTGGCCAGGAGTCGTGAGGTATAGGAAGTATCGGTATCAAATTTTTCATTAGTTGGCATCTTATCGATAGCTTCAGTATATTTTCCCTGAGCTACCAGATCAAAAAAGCTTTTAATATAATCTTCGGGTTCATTTTGTGCATAGGTGAAATTTGTTAAAGCAATAAACAGCATCGAAAGGAGTGCGAGATTTCTCATGGCAATATATTTTGGTTATGTCTGTAAAAATACGATTTTCATTGAATCAAAGTGAATGTTAGAATTATTAAATATTATTACGGAATCATGTTATTCATCAAAAATAACTCTCAAATTGATCAAAATATGTAAAAACTTATTTAAGCTTCTTTTTCGATTCATCCACGCTTTTCTTTGTTCGTGGATTTTGTCGGATAAGCTTCCTTCCCTTAGTAAATTTATAGTACAGATGAGTTTGGCCCCTTTTTCTGCGAAGCATGGCTAATCCTTTGTAACCCGTGGCCAAAAGACCCAGAAATCCACTTTCCGGAATTTCAAGCTTATTTCCTTTTTCATCTCTGAAATCGTATTGAAGATTGTAAAGCTGATCAATGAATTTTTCTGAAATATTATTCTGATTAGTTTTTGTGACCGGAAGCTTTTTCATTTGATTTTGGTTTAGTGGTTATAACAAATTAATATTTTAATAGAATCGTTATTTAGTATGTATATAAGACATTTCTTAAGGATAAAAGCAAACTGAATACTATTTCATTAAAAGATAAATCCTTGGAAATAATTTTTACCTGCACGCGTAAAAAACAAATTTTACAATGCAGGAAATTTTATTCTCCTGAGCGGGAAACGGGATTATTCTCCTGCCTGTGGCAGGATCATGAGCTCGTCCCGGCTCAACGCCGGGGACTCGGTTCGAACCCGCTAGGTAATAAATCATCACAATAGTGTTTCGAAGGACATCATCGTTATCCTATGAGCGGGAAACGGGATTATTCTCCTGCCTGCGGCAGGATCATGAGCTCGTCCCGGCTCAACGCCGGGGACTCGGTTCGAACCCGTTAGGTAATAAATCACCACAATAGTGTTTCAAAGAACATCATCGTTATCCTATGAGCGGGAAACGGGATTATTCTCCTGCCTGTGGCAGGATCATGAGCTCGTCCCGGCTCAACGCCGGGGACTCGGTTCGAACCCGCTAGGTAATAAATCATCACAATAGTGTTTCGAAGGACATCATCGTTATCCTATGA
>CAYUAV010000437.1:547-3970 GCA_964442665.1 uncultured Bacteroidales bacterium | reverse complement strand
GGGAGAATTGCCAAGGGGCGCCGTTGTTCTCAATGTTCGTCATTATCTTGTTCAGATCCGCGGGTCCGCCGGCCTCTTCCATCACAATGTAACGCCTGATGTCTACAATGAGCGTAGGATGATTGATATTTATCGGGCATTCCTTTGCGCAGGCATTGCAGGTAGTACAGGCCCATAATTCTTCTTCAGTAATATAATCGCGCAATAATGATTTGTTATCGGTATATTCTTTTCCTTTTTTTACAAGGCCCGGACCTTTATCGTTCATCCGTGCTCTTACTTCCATAATAATTTTACGGGGCGAAAGTAATTTACCTGTTATATTGGCCGGACATACCGAAGTACACCTTCCACATTGTGTACAGGCAAGGGAATCGAAATAGTTCTTCCACGAAACATCTTCAACATCCTTCACACCAAAGCGGCTTACCGGAGTATCGGCAGGAGCAGCCTGGAAAGCGGTGTCCGGATCGAGCATAAGCCTGACTTCTTTGGTAACATCATCCATATTGGTCAGTTTACCGAGCGGTTCAAGACGTGAAAGAAATACGTTGGGTACCGAAAGAAAAACATGGAAATGCTTGGAATAGGGCAGTATATTAGCAAATACGAAGATTAGCAAAATATGAGTCCACCAGCAACCTTCATAAATTGTATGCAATGTATTCAGCGAAGTATTAGGGAATACTATACCCGACAGTATGCTGCTGACCGGATATACTCCATAAATTATATCACCAGCCAGCATCTGGTGTCTGTAATATCCTGTATTCATACCCAACAAACTAAGCATAAGAAGCAGGATCATAGTCAGGGCGATATTGGCGTCGATATGCGTGCTGTGCTTCATTTCAATGCCCTCAAACCGTTTTATATGAAAAAAGAGCCTTCTGCTAAGAAATACTATGATGGCAATCGCTATGATCAGGGCAAAAATATCGCCTGAAGCTATTATGATATCATATAGTATTCCTAGGAATTTCAAAGCTCTTTCGGTGCCTGTCAGTCCGTCGATCACCATTTCGATACTTCCTATCAGGATAACACAAAAACCCCAGAATACCAAAGCATGTAATAATCCGATTACCGGCCGGCGGAATATTTTTGTCTGACCAAATGCGACATCCAGCATTACAATAAAACGTTTACCGAAGTTCCGGACCGGGAAAGCCGGTTTTGTGATTTTAAAAAAACGTATTAACCGGACTACTGTATAGGTGAAAACTCCGAGCGTTAAGATCAGTGCTATAGCAAATACGATCTGTTTTGTCATAATCAAATAAATTAAATCAAAGGTAATATCCCTGTAAAACAAAGAAATAGTTCAATATCGGTGGATGCGCTTCTGCACGAGATATTTGATCCTTTCGGGTTCAAAATGCTACCATTGTTTTAGCTGAGATGCAACGGTTATTTTGATTTATTTTCTTTCACTGCTTCAACCAGTGCCGGAAGTATTTTCATAGCATCGCCGACAATGCCATATTGTGCGGCCTCGAAAATCGGTGCATCCTTATCGGTATTGATAGCCACGATATATTTCGACGAACTCACACCTGCAAGATGCTGTGTTGCTCCCGAAATACCAACTGCGAAATATACATTCGGAGCAATTATTTTTCCGGTCTGGCCGGTATGTTCTTCATGCGGCCTCCAACCTTCGTCCGATACAGGACGTGAACAAGCTGTAGCAGCACCCAGTAGTTCGGCTAATTCTACCAGGGGTCCCCAGTTTTCGGGCGATTTCATTCCGCGTCCGCCGGAAACAACAATTTCGGCATCGGTGAGTAATACTTTACCGGCTTGTTTTTGAACATCCAGCACCTTTGTCTTAACTGCCGGACCGTCAATATTCATCGATAGATTCTCAATGCCGGCTATATTTGATGTTTCAATAAGAACGAATGAATTTTGAGCCAGTGTAATTATTTTTTTCTCCGAATTGATTTTAACCTGTGCATAGGCATTTCCGGAGAAAGCTCGCTTATAAACCACGAATGGATTTGTACTAAGGGGCAATTTACTGACCCCCGATCCGACGCCGGCTTTAAGTTTAACCGATAGTCTCGGTGCTAAAGCTTTACCGGTGTTGTTGTTGGAGAGAATAATAACTTCGGCTCCCTCCTTACCGGCCACTTCGGCAATTAAATTGGTATAAACCTGGTTATCGAGTTCTTTAAGATTTTCGCCGGTGGCGTTGACTATTTTTTTAGTTCCGTATTTTCCGAGTTTTTCAAGTTCACTTCCATCGACTTTTCCAATCGATAATGCTATGGCAGAAGTATTTAGCATTTCGGCCACCTTCGCAGCATAGGAAACCAGTTCGAAAGATGATTTTTTGAATTTTCCATCCCAGTTTTCGGTATATACTAGTACTGACATAATTGACTAATTTAATTGATGGTTTTAAAATCAGATTACTTTTACTTCATTTTGCAGCAGGTCAATCAGCTGTTTGGCATTATCGGGCTCAACAAATTTACAGACCGCCCGTGGTTGAGGTAATTCATAGGTAATAAGTTCAGTGAGAGGTTCAACACTGATTGGTTCGACCACTTTAATAGGTTTCGTTCGCGCCATCATGATACCTCGCATTGCTGCAATACGGGGCTCCTTTGCGATACCTTTCTGTACTATGGCAACAAATGGGAAAGGCAGGCTTACTGTTTCTTTCCCACCATCGATTTCGCGGTTGATTATTGCCTGGTTATCTTTTAACTGAACCGATGAAACAGCCGATATTGACGGCCAGCCTAAAAATTCGGCCAGCATGCCTCCAACTGTCGATCCATTATGATCACTCGATTCTATTCCACAAAAGACCATGTCGAAATTTTCATTCTTTATAGCTTCCGAGAGTTGCGCAGCTACAAAGTAAGCATCGGTTGGCTGGGCGTTGATACGGATAGCATCGTCAGCTCCTATGGCAAGTGCTTTTCGCAGGGTAGGTTCCGAACCAGCCAAACCCACATGGGCAACTGAAACAGACTGGATTCCGTTTGAAGCATCGTCTTTTAATTCAAGAGCCCGTGTCAGCGATAACTCATCCCAGGGATTAATAACCCACTGAATACCCGTTTCATCGAGCTTTGAGTTATTATCGGTAAATTTTACCTTAGTAGTTGTGTCAGGAACATTACTTATACAAACTAATATTTTCATGGACTGTATTTTATTTAGTTAGATTCTCATTATCCCTTATTTCAGCGCATATTCCACAAAGGAATTCATTTAGAGTACTTATACACTTTTAGTTGGGCGTACAAATATAAAATAAAATAGAAAACTAGTGCATTCCGATACTTTATTATTAGACTTGATATAATCCGATAAGCGATTCGAACGGTTGATATAGATTAGTAAAAAAGGAGTACCGGATAAAATGAGAATAGATATACCTATTGTCAATAATCTATTAGTTAT
>CAYUAV010000437.1:0-537 GCA_964442665.1 uncultured Bacteroidales bacterium | reverse complement strand
TATCAACAGTTTATCAAAAATGAAAAACTCCTCAAATATTAATTAGTACTTTTGACCATGTTTCAATGCTAAATACTCTCAAGATGCGTGACATGTTTCAGAAGACAATAGATGTTCTTAAGAAAAAGGTCAAGAATAATCTGAAAGCAATTA
The DNA here is from genome assembly GCA_964442665.1 of uncultured Bacteroidales bacterium. Lineage (GTDB taxonomy): Bacteria > Bacteroidota > Bacteroidia > Bacteroidales > UBA10428 > UBA10428. The sequence goes on along the minus strand of CAYUAV010000437.1, from coordinate 384 downwards.
ATGAGAATCAGCGGATAATTAAAGAACTTCTCAATCAACCCGATTCGCCGGAACGTAAAAATGAGTTTGAAAAATATTATGCTGCCAACAAAACTCTGCTTCAGGAAAATAACGATTATATAAATATTCAGTTGACACTGATTAATTTTCTTGAGAAGTATAAAGGTACTGCCGTTCTTGATGATTCAATGCCGGTCGTTGATATTTATTCAATTACCAATGAAGTCGAGGTTCTGGACTTAACTTTGAAAGGTGTGGTGGCCTTCAATGAAAACCATCCGCGATTTCATGACACTGCTTTTATCGATAAACTCATTGCACATTACGAGTCGCTGGAACAATATGAAAAATGCCAGGAACTGACAGAATTAAAAAGTAAATTAG
>CAYUAV010000436.1:0-3978 GCA_964442665.1 uncultured Bacteroidales bacterium | reverse complement strand
AGGGAACTCTTTTACTGTAACGATGCCACACGTTTCCGGCAGGTATTTATTAACCTGATAAATAATGCCTATAAATATACCGAAGCAGGTAAAATTGAGTTTGGATATAAAAAAGATAATGGCAAGATTGTTTTCTTTGTGAAGGATACAGGTATTGGAATTGCCGAATCGGAGTATGAGAACATTTTCAACTACTTTCATAAAATAGATAAAGGTGTAAATCAGCTCTATCGCGGGGCGGGCATCGGACTCTCGATCAGCAATAAACTGGTTGAATTAATGGGAGGAAAGATTTGGTTACATTCAAAAGTAGGAGAGGGAACAACTTTTTTCTTCACTTTTTTAAATTATCAGGCTACTGACGAGAACACAGAAAAATCGCTGAAGGTTAATGAAAAAAAGAAAGTCGTTACTTCTTCACTGAAGGATAAAACAATACTGGTTGCTGAAGACGAGCCTACCAATTATGTGCTGATTGAAAAAATACTGCGTAAAACGGAAGCTAAGATCCTGTGGGCTAAAAACGGTCTCGAAGCTGTTGAAATGATTAAAAATCCTTTGCTAAAAAGAAATTGTCTCGTTTTAATGGACATTAAAATGCCAGTGATGAATGGTATCCGGGCAGCCGAATTAATAAAAGAATTCAACAGAAAAATTCCTGTAGTTGCTGTTACCGCATACGCACAACATCAGAACCGGGAGGAGATTTTGCGACATAATTTTGTTGATTATATTCCGAAACCGATAAAGGCTGAAAAGCTGCTGGCCATCGTATTTAAGTATCTTCAGGAAAAGTAGGATCAGCCCCGACATTTGCATACATAGTTCAGACAGAATTTTTTACATCAGATAACTTCTTAAACAACATTTAAACCGGTTCAATTCAATTTTTTTTACATACTTTTCCCACAAATTAAAATAGTTTTCAATGATCATAGAAAATCAGTATCACAAGTTATGGGTTGTAATACCGGTATATTTATTTTTATCAGGCGTTCCCTTTTCTGTTTCCGGTTCGCAAAAAGAAATTAAAACACAGGATGATACGGTATATGCAATTAATATTCATACACCGCCCGTATTTGATGGTATAGGTATCGACGACTGCTGGACCTATGCCAACTGGCAGGTAATTGACCAGGTATGGATACCATGGGGGACTGAGGTTGACTCATCAGATCTTTCCGGTCGTTATAAAGTAGTATGGTCATCTGCTGAAAACCTGCTGTATTTTTTGCTTGAAATTACCGACGATGTGATATCGGATGCCTATGTTCCGGGTGAAACAGCTGGCATTTATAATTTCGATATGTTTGAAGTATTTATTGATGAAGATAAATCAGGCGGATATCATGTATTCGATGGGTATGCCAATAATGAGCAATCGCTGGGAGTTAATGCCGAAAATGCTTTTGCCTATCATATTTATACTGCTTTCCCTGAATCGGGAAGTACAAACGAAGAATTCATAGTGGAGGACCTCGCTGGCACAAGCTGGGGCGACGCCATTACCTGCGACTATACCGATCATTTTCCTGATTTTATACTTCGCAGGGAAGGCAATGTTTCAACCTGGGAATTTTCACTTATTGTTTATGACGATACATATTCAGCGGACAATATTGAGGAATCGCGAGTTTCGCTTACGCCTGACAAGATTATAGGTTTATCACTTGCTATAAACGACGATGACGAACCTGAGGTCGATCCTGCTGCAACGGTTCGTGATAATTTTATTGGCTCGGTTGCTGTAACCGAGGCTGCCTATAACGATCACTGGAAAAATGCCGATGATTTTGGTACCCTGAAACTTATATCTGATATACCGATAAGCAATAATTCTTTGCCCGATCAGAAAAACAACGTGCAGTTGAATCTCTTTCCCAATCCATCTTCCCATATTGTATCTCTTGAATTTTTAAGTGACTACCAAGGGGCATTAACACTGACAATGCTGAATCAGCAGGGGAAAGAAATTCTCAAATTAAACCGAAATAAAAATGAGAAATTATACTGTGAGAATATTAATTTCCAGGTGCCTGAGGGATTTTATATTTTTCAGATACGTTTTGGTGATACTATTGCCTCATGCAAAATAAATTTTCTGCGCTAAAGGATTTTCGACATACAGGATCTTATTTCCCGGTAATCCAGTCGACAATTTCATCGGACATAGGTTTTGTGGCTGGCTTGACATAACCAACTACATGCCCGTTCTCATCGATCATGAATTTCTGAAAATTCCACGATACTGGAGCATCCAATACTCCGTTTTCCGACTTTTGTGTCAGGTAACTATACAAGGGATTGATATCGTTCCCTTTAACAGAAATTTTTTCCATCATGGGAAACGTAACCCCATAATTTACTTTACAGAAGTTTGCTATCTCTTCATTGGTACCGGGTTCCTGATTCAGGAAGTTATTTTCCGGGAAACCGATAATAATGAAGTTATCATTTTTATATTTTTCATATAGTTCTTCTAGTTCAGCGTATTGTGGAGTAAATCCACATTTCGATGCCGTATTCACAATAAGCACTTTCTTACCCTTTAATTGCGAGAGATCAAAATCATCACCATTTATTGCTTTTACCTTAAAGTCGTATATCGTTTTTGTTTGTGCAGAAGCTGTTAATGTTGCCAGTATAATTCCGAGTACTAAAAATATTGTTTTCATCTTATAAGATTTTATATATACCTCATGAACAATTCTTATGACAAAAAGTTGAATTATTATCTACGGGATAAACGATTAATTTTACAGCTATAATTATTTATTGTTCTTTGAAACAAGCCTCAATTAACGAATAAAATCTTGGTGATTTTTAGAGTCTTGCTGTCTTCGTGGCAGCTTTATAATATGATTAGAAAATAGCTCATACAATACAAATTCATACAGATCTGAAAATTAAATAGTACAATGAAACGAAGATTACTTGTAATCTTGGTAGTATGTTGTTGTATACCAACAATATCTGAAGCTCAAATATTAACAAATCCTATAGTAGAAAAAATAACCAATGGGTATCAGTTTGTTGAAGGCCCGGTATGGAAAGACGGTGTAGGTTTGCTTTTCAGTGATATTCCCGCCAACAGAGTTTACCTCTGGACTGAAGAGGATGGAGCTTCAGTATATCTCGAACCATCGGGCAATTCAAACGGACTGGCCTACAATCAGGATGGATATTTATTACTTGCCCAGCATGGACCTCGCCAGCTTGCCCGGCTTGAAGAGGGTGGAACCATAATTCCAATTGCTACTCATTACGACGGTCTCCGCTTAAACAGCCCGAATGATCTTGCCATGCGTTCCGACGGATCCGTATTTTTTGCCGACCCTCCTTATGGTTTGATGGATCAGGGAGGCATAAGTGAAACAGGGTTTAACGGGATATATCGTTTAAGCTCTTCCGGCGAAGTTCAGTTAATGGATACTTCGTTAAACAGACCTAATGGAATTGCTTTTTCACCCGACGAAACCAAACTTTATGTGACTGATTCGGAAACGCGCAAACTCTTTGTATGGGATGTTGTGGACGATACCACTATAACCAATAAACAGGAACTGGCCTTTATGCAACCGGCAGGCTATGCCGACGGGATGAAGGTCGATCCGGAAGGATATCTGTATGTTTCGGGACCTATCGGTATCTGGATTTTTTCATCCGATGGTACAGCCATCGATATCATTCCGGTTCCGGGTCAGACCAGCAATTGTGCATGGGGGAACGACGACAGGCAAACACTTTTCGTTACTTCGGGCGATGCCGTGTACAGGATTAGTAATGATACCGTTACAATTTCAGGGATAAAAGAAAATGGGCCGGAGGTTCAGTTTTTGGATAGTTATCCGAATCCATGTTGCGAATCGACTCATATTTGTTATTACCTCGAATATGTACAGCAGGTTAGGGTTGATATTTTTAGAACCTGTTTAAATTTTTAATGCTAAAATCGAATGTTGGATAAATCCTGCG
>CAYUAV010000435.1:0-3980 GCA_964442665.1 uncultured Bacteroidales bacterium | reverse complement strand
ACTAAACATAAAGAGCAATGCTCTAGCATTTGAAGTGTAAACCTTGGTAAGTCGAGTATTTTGATTGATCTTTTATCGTATTTAGTGGGAATGCACCAAATAGGGGAGTCTTTCGAAAAAACTCAAGTGTTTCGTCTGTAGGCTTTTTCCTATTTTACCTTTGATTTATTTTAATTTCAATCTTCCAATTTTGCCAGGCTACAATGATTCCTGCAACAAGTCTTCCAGAGATTAGGACTTAAGTAAACAACGTTGATTTTGTATTTAATGAATTTAAAATTTCAAACCTACTTATTAAAAAAGGTAAAAACGTGTTAAATTCATGAAGAAAGAGTCAATCGGGATAAAAATTCATTAATCAAATTATAAATAACTTTCGTATGTAAAAATATATAGTTCATCATGCATAAATGATGATTGGTCATTAAAATGTTAAAAATAGTTGTGATTTCCGTAGAAATTAAGTACAGAATCGTGGGAATAAAAATATTGATTCCAGACAATCAAAATCATAAGGTAAAAGCCAATGCGACTCTCGTTTATTTTAAAGAAAAGAATTCTTTTTTCTATCCTGTTTTTACATTTTTATTTTTTCATTTCAACTAATTCAAAGGCACAATGGCTTGCCGGATATGGTTTCAGGAAGTCGGTTGAAGTAAACGAAAGCTATATTCCCGGAACAGCTGACCTGACAGATTTTCCATTACTGATTAACGTAACGGATCCTGATTTGGCACATACCTCCTTTGGTGGACATATTGAAAATACTAACGGTTACGATATAAATTTTACATTATCTGATGGCACTACTACTCTTGATTTTGAAATCGAAAAATATGTCAATACCACAGGAGAATTGGTGGCATGGGTTAGGATACCATCACTTTCTGCTACTTCCAAAACATTAATATTTTTATATTATGGCAATAGCGGAATAAGTAGCGATCCTTCGACAGCGTCTACATGGAATTCAGATTACATAGCTGTATGGCATTTAAACCAATCGTTTGAAGATGCCACGTCAAATAATTATGATGGAACTCCCACAGGCACATCTGATATAGCAGGCCAAATGGCTGGCGGAAAAGATTTTAATGGTTCGACAGATTTTGTTCAAACACCTTGTAATGATTTGCAAACAGAAAATAATTTCACGATTAGTTTTTGGTTTAGAACGGGTAATGTAAACTATTCGCATCATATGATATGGGAGGGAGATGATGCTGCAAATGGTTATGGTGCCGGAAGTGCTTATAACGAAGCCGAAATGCATGTGAGTTTTGGGAATATACCTACATCAGGAGGTACAAAGGATAGTGTCCTTACATTCTATATGGGAAATACAGACAAACAATATACAGATTCGATTATTACAATTGAAACACCTTTCTCGGATACAACAAACTGGACACACGTAGCTGTTACAATTTCGGATGCTTCAACTGCTCCTATTGGAGAAATGTTTGTGAATGGTGTGTCTGTTGGAATAGACAGTGCTTATTCGACAAAATATATACATCGAGATGACGATTGGGACACGGATTTGCGATTAGGGACCTCAGGAGTGTTAACAAGATATTTTGATGGATCTTTAGATGAAATCTGGATAATAAAAAAGGTTTTATCCGATGAGATGATCTCAGCAATTCACAATAACCATAATGATCCATCGACCTTTTTTACTTTAAATGCAACACCTACCGATATTACAATTTCAGGCGATACAGTGTATGAAAATCAACCGGTAGGCACTATTGTCGGGAGATTTACTACTACCGATCCTGACAGTTTAGACTCCCATACGTATACACTGGTAAGCGGTACAGGAGACACGGATAATTCAAACTTCAGTATAGCAGGAGACAGTTTGTTAACAGCTGAAGTTTTTGATTTTGAGACCAAATCGAGTTATTCCATCCGGGTGCGTACAACAGATGATGGATTAGATAACCTGTACTATGAAAAAGTATTTACCATTATTGTTGATGATATGCCTGAAATTACTTCCGGTGGAGGAGGAGACACAGCTTACTACAGTATTAATGAAAATTCATCAGCCGTAACAACAGTTGTAGCAACAGGAGGAACAGGTACGATCACTTACTCCCTGCAAGGAGGGTATGATGTCGGTTTGTTCGGTATCAATTCCACTACCGGTGTATTGAACATAGCATCACGAAATTTCGAAAATCCTCAGGATTATCCCGATTATACCAATACATATGAGGTTAAAATCAAAGCTACTGATGCAATGGCAAATATTGATACACAGATGGTTATCGTTACCATTCTGGATGTAAACGAAACGCCTATAATAACCTCCAATGGTGGTGGCACATTTACAACGGTAAGTATTAATGAAGGTGTCACTAGCGTGACGACTGTAATTGCCAGTGATCCGGATGCCGGAGATACAATAACTTACAGCATTTTTGGAGGTGAAGATCCTGAAAAATTCACCATCGATTCGGTTACCGGGGTACTGACTTTACTCAATGCACCCGATTATGAATATCCCGCTGATTTGTTCGGAAATAATACATATATAGTAAGAGTCTGGGCAACGGATAAATTTGCATTAAATGATTTTCAGATCATTACTGTTAATATATTGAATATCAACGAGTCGCCTGACCCTCCCAGAAACCTCTATATCATATCGCAGGATTCATCGAATATTTTAAAATGGACTGCCAGCGCTGGTGGCGGAATAACCGAATACCGTATTTACCGGTCGGAAGACTCCATTTCTTTCAGTTCTCTTGCAACGGTTAATGGTTCAACTACGGAATATACCGATAGTAATCTTATTAATGAGAATTTTTATTTCTACAGGATTAAAGCATGGGATGGCAGTAGTGAATCCATTTTTTCAAATACGGATGCTTCTACACCAGACGAAAATCAGATTTCGCACTACATGCATTTTGATGGAAGCGGGGACTACCTTGTCGTAAACGATACCAATAAACTTATGGGGATACCTTATAGCGGTTCGATTACACTGGAATGCTGGGTCAGATTTCCCGTAATGCCTCCAAGTAATGTACAAATAATTTCAAAAGATTACAACGGAAGCGTTTTTACGTTTTATGAATTATACTACAATGCGTCTACTAACAGGTTTGTTTATCATCATCGGGCAGGTTATCCTACTGTATATACATACAATGTAAATTCAATCCTGTCGGTCCAGCCAAATACCTGGTACCATATAGCAATTACACACAGTCCGGGCGATTATATCAAAATGTATATTAATGGTGTGTACAATGCTTCAAGTACAAATAAGCCGGGTGGAGAATCATTTGAAACCTATGTGACAGGTGCCTATCCCTGGGGTCTGTTTTATCCGTCCGATTCAAGATTTGTAATCGGTGCAAAGACATCCAGTGTTGATCCTTTTGTGTATAGTAATGATTTTGAGGGAGACATTACCGAAGTCAGGTTATGGAACATCAAACTGGACGAAACAACTATATTAAATAACATGTATACACGCCGCAGGGGTGATGAAGCCGGGTTGATCGGTCTATGGCACATGGATGCACAATTTAATAATATAGTTTACGACTATGATAATCTTAATTATAATGCTGTACTTAATGGAAATATTTCTTGTATTACCCCCAGAACAATTGCAGTGGATGATACGGTTTCTCTTCCTGCATGTGCTATGAATTATATTGATGTCAGAAAAAATGATACCCTAAATGTGCCTGTAACAAATGTAATGACAAAAATAATTTCAGGTCCGCAAAACGGCACAGCATCAGTAGTCAATTCTGATAGTATAATGTATGATTCCGGGAGTTTTTGGGGTAATGATACTATTAAGTATTTGATCTGTGACACGACATTTTTTATTGATCCATACAGGTATTCAGATACTGCTACTGTAATAATTACACTCAGCGATATAGAAGACCCGACTATCAGCTGCGTGGGTAACCAGGCCCGGGATGCCGATGCGGGCGTAT
>CAYUAV010000434.1:223-3988 GCA_964442665.1 uncultured Bacteroidales bacterium | reverse complement strand
CGGCATCAACTTTTCGAAAAGGTGATTCTCTGGAAGTGTATGAATGGGATACGGGAAAATTATTAGGTAAGATTTTACAGGCAGAGCATACTTTCCAGGTAGTTGGCAATATAAATGAGCACCAGGTAGCTATCGGCGAAACAACTTTTACCGGACGTATTGAATTACAGGATACTCTTTCAATAGTCGATTATGGCAGTTTGATGTATATAGCATTGCAACGGGCAGAAACTGCCAGGGAGGCAATTAAGATTATGACTGGCCTGGTTGATGAATATGGTTATTACAGTGAGGGTGAATCTTTTTCAATTTCTGATGCCAATGAGGTCTGGATTATGGAAATGATTGGCAAGGGTGTTGGAAATAAAGGTGCTGTATGGGTAGCACAGCGAATACCTGATGGCTATATTAGCGGTCATGCAAATCAGTCGCGAATTACCACTTTTCCAAAGAACGATCCGGAGAATTGCCTTTATGCAGAAGATGTGATAACATTCGCACGGGAGAAGGGTTATTTTTCGGGCAAAGACAAAGACTTCAGTTTTGCCGACGCCTATGCACTGCTGGATTTCGGAGGTGCCCGGTGGTGCGAATCGAGAATCTGGTCCGGTTTCAGAAAGGTGAATAAAAATATGGACCAGTATCAGGATTATGCCATGGGCTATAACCTGAAAAACCGATTTCCTCTTTGGATCAAACCGGACAGGAAGTTGTCGGTAATGGACGTGATGGGATTAATGCGTGACTATTTTCAGGGAACACCTATGGATATGACAAAGGATATAGGAGCAGGACCTTATGAATGCATCGTTCGTTGGCGTCCTCTCTCCTGGGAAGTCGATGGAAAGACCTATTTTAACGAAAGAGCCATATCGACACAACAGACAGGTTATTCCTTTGTAGCTCAGTCAAGAAACTGGTTACCCGATCCAATCGGCGGTATTCTCTGGTTTGGTGTCGACGATACTTACAGTACAGTTTATACGCCTATGTATTGTGGAATCACTAAAATTCCGGCAAATTTTGCCGTTGGAAATGGCTCAATAATGGAATTCAGCGATAGTTCGGCTTTTTGGATCTTTAACCAGGTTTCGAACTTCGCCTACACCCGTTACAGGGACATGATCCCCTTTATCCAGGAAAAGCAGAGAAAACTTGAAATAAATTATCTTAAAGGAGTAGGGGTTACTGACAGCATTGCTGAAAAACTTTATACCGGTAGTAAACAGGAAGCCATAACCTGTTTAACGGATTTTTCTGTTCAAGCTAGCAGTAATACCTTTAACACTTGGCAACAATTATACAAATTTCTGTTTACACGATTTATGGATGGGAATATCAAAACTGCGATCCCGGGTGAACAAAATCCGGAGCTCGAACAACCGGGTTATGGAGAAGACTGGTACCGGAGAATTGTTGATGAAACAGGAGATAAATTTTTATACCGTGGCGAACTGACACATTAAATGTTTAATCCTGGTGATTTTATGAAAAAGCCGTACTATCAGAAAAATACTATTGTGCGGATTAAAAAAATATTCGTAATATTGCGACCTGAAATTTTCGGGATATCAACATTAAAAGTTTCTTGTGATGGAATTATTGAAAGCAGTTGAAAAACAGTTCGATAACAGAAAAGAATTTCCTGACTTTGCTGCAGGAGATACAATTACTGTGCATTATAAAATTAAAGAAGGAAATAAAGAACGAATTCAGAATTTCCGGGGACAGGTATTACAACGCAAAGGAAGCGGTCCAAAAGAAACTTTTACTGTTAGAAAAATGTCAGGTAACATTGGTGTTGAAAGGATTTTCCCGATTGCCTCTCCCTTTATTGATCAGATCGATATCAATAAAAAAGGTCGTGTTCGCAGGGCAAGAATTTATTATTTGCGCAAACTGACCGGGAAGAAAGCACGGATCCAGGAGAAAAAAATGTAATTAGATATTCTATTATTACAAAAGGAACCGTCTTATTAATTTAATAAAACGGCATTTTTGTTTTAAGAGTTATCACTGAATTCATTAATGCTTCATAAGAAGTTCTTTATTTAAGTAATTTATCAGCCCGGGCCCTGGCTTCCTGCATAATTTTATCTGCCTTCTCGTTAGCTTCTCGTTCTATCTTCTGGGCTTTTGCCTCACCCTCCTGGCGTATCTTTTTAGCACTTTGCTCGGCTGCTGCCTTGGCTACCGGATTTTTCGCTTCTTTAACAAGGTTATCGGCATTACGGTTGGCTTCTGCACGTAAAGCATCTGCGGCTCGCTTTCCTTCTGCTTTTACCTGATTCGCCTGCCGTTCGGCGTCCTTCAGAATCTTATCTGCTTCTTCACGGGCTTTTTTCTTGGCATCTTCCTTTACTTCCTCGGTTTTTGTCTCAACAACCTCTTTTACAGCTTCTTTAACTTCTTCTTTAATATCTTCCATGGTATTGGTAACATTTTGTTTCAGATCGATTTTAACCTGCGGATCTTTCATAGGACCTGTTACCTTTATAAGCATATCAACAGTTTCTGATTTGGTAATTTCAATTCCCTTTGAGGCGGCCTGACTATACAAATTATTAATGGCAGGATTTTCAAGACCAAGTAATTGTCTCGGAGCACTCAGATTAATAGTATAATCAAGTGTATTATCAAGCGTTTGTTCTCCGCCTATCGTCATGATAACATCGTTCATTTTTGTATCGAAGGGATCAACGCGTAAGCTACCGTTCTGTATTTCAAACTTAATATCAACATCTTTCAGCACCAGGTTGTTGAGAGCATCTGTTTTCAGTGCCTGACCAATCGCGGTGAACGCATCGGCACTTTTAATTCCTATTTGTTTTGATTCGAGCCGGCCGTCACCAACAATTGTATTCATAACAGGTTTCATATTGCTATTCAGCAGACTGGAATAAGATAGTCCTAACGTAACTTTTCCTGTTGCTTTTGACGTGATCGGTGCTATTTTCCCTAAAATATCGAAAGCCACGAAGCTCTTCGGAATATCAATACCTGTGGCATTGATACTAAAATCGACCTGTGGATTTTTAATATCCTGTGTATTATACGCTCCTGTAAGTTTCATTGAACCATCAAGCGTATTCATACTCAGGTTTTCCATTACAACGCGTCCATCCTTAACATAAATTATCCCTTTAAGATCTGTAATATCGAGTTTATCATACTTCAGTGAACTAATGGATGAAGTAAAACGAAAATCAATATTTGTTGGTACTTCTATTACTTCAAGTGCGGCAGTGTCTTCAGGTGTTGCTTCTTCAACATTCTCTCCTTCTGTCATGAATTCATTAAGATCGATCTTCCTGGAATTGAGGCTAAGTTCTCCTTTTAATGTTTCATCCTTCAATGCATAGGGTATAAAATTCGTCAGCCGGCCATTTAATTTGAAGTCGCTTGAGCCCAGAACAGCATCAAATGAAGAAATTTCAACATATTTCGGTGAAAATTTTATCATAGCTGTATTTAACGTAAAAGGCCGGGGAACGTCCGGACTGTTATAAACCAAACCTGATACCTGAATTGCACCATCTGCTTTGAATTCTTCGTAGTTCTGATTCTCAATACTTGAAAGTTTACCCATCCAGTCGAGATTAGCCTCAATTATGCCTTTAAGCTCGGTATCTTCGAGGGGAATTACATCCTTCATTGTGTGCAGATCGATTGTGGCAGTTAATTTGCCATTGGTAAACGGATCGGTTGTCGGGGTCCGGAGGTTCAATATTAGGTCGATAGGATTATTTCCCAGGTCGAGATGGA
>CAYUAV010000434.1:0-213 GCA_964442665.1 uncultured Bacteroidales bacterium | reverse complement strand
ATTTGAATATTTTCGGCCGATTTCGGTAAATCGGGGTAACTGAAAGTGGCATTTTGTACCAATAGCTTAATCTCGGCATTGGGAGTTGTTTCGTCAGTTACAGCTCCTTTAACATTACCTTCAAGTTTAAGTTTTCCGGTAGTTTTCAGATCGGCAAAATCGTTTTTGTAGATAGCAGGGACGAGTGAAAGCAAGGTTTTAAAATCTGTATTA
>CAYUAV010000433.1:0-3991 GCA_964442665.1 uncultured Bacteroidales bacterium | reverse complement strand
CACCATACTTTGTACGCTCAATGATGGAATCAATTTTTTCTTTAGGGAGCAAATCGGTCAGTGGAATACCACTAACCGTTGTATGCCTTGGTAATGGAACCATAGTATCGCCATGACCGCCCATTATAACTGCCTGGATATCTTTAGGAGATATATTCAATTCAGTTGCAATAAAGGATCGGTAACGGCCGGTATCAAGCACTCCTGCCATACCCATTATACGTGTTCGTGGATGATTCGATGTAAGATAAGCCTGATAAGTCATAACGTCGAGAGGATTTGATACTACAATTAAAATTGCATTTGGCGAATATTTTATAATATTCTCAGTGACTTCTCTAACGATCCCTGAATTAACCTCAATGAGATCGTTCCGGCTCATTTCCGATTTACGTGGCAATCCGGAAGTTATTACAACAACCTCGGAATTTGCTGTAGATTCATAGTCATTTGTAACACCGTATAGACGGGCATCGAATCTGTCAATCGGAGCACTTTGCCATATATCAAGAGCCTTGCCCTCGGCAATACCGGGTTTAATATCCAGTAGGATTATATCGCTTGCTGCTTCCTTATGAGCTAATACATCGGCACAGGACGCACCAACGTTTCCGGCTCCTATAACACTAATTTTCATAAATAATTACTTTTAATTAGTGAATTGATGAATATCACAATAAGAGTAAATATAGTATTCTTTTTATGGATTTTCACGCAAGGTTCTGATTATAGAACTTCTTTCAGAAAAAATAACGTCGACCTGTTTAAAATGTTCTGAGACTCTTAAAGAGGATGTTATTTTTACTACTTTTGAAATCCCAAAATGGACGTGTAATAATGTTCATAGCCGAAAATCTGAATAAAATAAAAGAGGAGCTGCCCGAATCGGTTCAACTAATTGCCGTTACTAAAACCCAACCTGTTGAAACGATACTGGATGCATATAACGCCGGTCACAGGATATTTGGAGAAAATAAGGTGCAGGAGCTCGTAACCAAATATGAACAATTGCCAAAGGATATTGAATGGCACATGATTGGGCATTTACAAACAAATAAAGTGAAATCTATTGCTTCTTTTATTCACCTCATACACGGAGTTGACAGCCTAAAACTTTTACAGGTTATCAATAAGGAGGGGATCAGGTGTAACAGGGTTATTCCATGTTTATTGCAAATAAAAATAGCAGAAGAAGAAACGAAATTCGGACTATCAGCAAATGAAGCCGATACACTCCTGGGAAATAAAGAGATCAGCGAGCTTAGAAATACAAAAATTATCGGACTTATGGGCATGGCGACTTACACTGATAACATGGAGGTGATACGCAATGAGTTTAAAAATTTAAGTGCTATTTTTAATCGACTGCAGATTAAATATTTCAGTGATGATCCGGATTTTAAAGAATTATCTATGGGCATGTCGCATGATTATAGGATAGCAATAGAAGAAGGAGCGACCTATATTCGGGTAGGGACTTCTATTTTCGGAGAGAGAAACTATACATAAAATACATACAAGATGGCAAAACTTGAAACCCGGTATTTAGGTCTTCAGCTTAAAAACCCGGTAATTATAAGCAGCAGCGGATTATCAAACAATATTTCAAAAATCGAAAAACTTGCTGAGAATGGAGCAGGTGCAATTATATTGAAATCGATTTTCGAAGAGCAGATACGGATGGAAGCCGGATCAATGCTCAAAGGTTCCGACTACCCGGAAGCAGAAGATTATATTATGGCTTACTCGAAAAACAATGCACTGGAGAATTATTTAAAACTGATTGAGGAAGCTAAATCACAGGTTCAAATCCCCATAATTGCCAGTATAAATTGTGTTTCTTCGGCTGAGTGGATTTCTTTTGCCAGGAATATGGAGGAGGCTGGTGCTGATGCCATAGAACTAAATGTTTTTATACTCCCTACTTCGGCCAAAGATACCAGCAAATCATACGAAGAACTCTACTTTTCACTGATAACAAAAATAAAAAAAGTGATTTCCATACCGGTTTCTGTGAAAATAGGTCAGCATTTCAGCAATATACCAGCTTTTGTAAACAGTTTAATGGGTTACGGGGCCGATGGAGTCGTGTTATTTAACAGATTTTATGCTCCCGATATAAATCTCGATACCCTCACATTTACAAGTTCCGAAGTATTCAGCAGCCCTGCCGATATCCGCTTTCCGCTCCGCTGGGTGGGTATTGTCTCATCGCTCGTTCCGAAGCTTGATATTTGTGCATCGACAGGAATTCATGATGCTAAGGGTGTCATCAAACAGATACTGGCCGGAGCGAAGGCTGTTCAGGTTTGCTCAGTCATTTATAAAAATGGTCCTGAATATTTAAAGAAAATTATTGCTGAGTTGAATGACTGGATGGATCTTCATAATTTTTCAGATCTGAGAGAACTACGCGGCCGCATGAGCTATAAGAATATTCCCGATCCGGCTGTTTTCGAACGATCACAATTTATGAGATACTTTTCAAATTTCGATTAACTTATTCAGAATATTTAACTTCAGGAAACAGGGAGAAAGCGATCAGATAAGTTTTGCAGCAGTTTCTGATTGAAATTCTAATAATTGGCTAACAAGGCCAATAATTCCATGAATAGCGCCTGTTTTTCTTTGTCAACTTCCGATTTACTGTCGAGCAGGTATTTATAGCAACTTTCAATGATATTTTTGTCTGATCGCCAAAGCATTTCTTCAATCACGGTAAACGATTCAACGGCATCCTGGTAACTTCCTGAAATAAAACAATCGGCAAATGTCTCAAGATGATGACTATAGTCGAGTTGCGATTGCCAGCAGGCTGAAATTAGTCCTGAAAGATTTTCCGAGCCTTTAAGCTGCTTGATGTATTCGACGACAATGGGTACACCCTGCTGGTACTTCAGGTCACTTATCAAAACGAATACTTCCGATTTAATTTCTTCCTTTTCTTCTGATTTGAGCAGATCAAGAATATATGACAATATACTGACCCTGCCCGTAGTTTTAAGTTCCCTGATCTTTGCCAGAACATTTCTGCTGTCATGGCCTGACAGCGCTGCTTTTGTTTCAGCAATATATCTCTTTTCCTCCTCCGAATGAATCATCAGCCTATAATTTCGATGCGGAATTAGTTTTTTAACTCGATTTGCAGGATATTTACTGTTTCCGGTAATACTTTATACCGATCGTCTATCTGATACCCTGCTACCCATACAATATTATTTTCAGACACCAATAGCCAAATTTTTTCTTTATCAAGGATATTGATTTTACGGTCGATGAAAAAATCGCTTAATTTTTTTCTACCTTTTAATCCGAGAGGAATAAAATAATCGCCTTTTTCCCAGTGTCGCAATTGAAGCGGGTATCTCAGCTTATTATAATCAAGTACCGCAATGTCGGATGATTCGGGTATCTGAAATTCCTGGCCGCGTATCATTCTATTAAAAGTAAGTTTTATTGGTTTAGAAATGCTCGTGGCATTTTCATTGATGAAATATGCATTATCGGTTTTCTTACCAAGCTTTTTTTCGATAATGATTCTCTTTCTGTCCTTGAGAAGTATGAACTTATCAGAAATTAATTTTCTTCCGGGCTCGGCATTAAGAAAATTAACCAGATTTTTCGAATCGGAATAAGTAAATCCATAGCATGAAATCAGATCAAAAATCACTGGAGCTGTAAGTCTTAAGTTTACTATCTTAGGAATACTAAAGATAGTCTTGTGCTCATCGGGGAGGGTAATTGCCCGCCGTATATTTTCAATCTCCTTGCAATAAAGCTGGTATGCTGTCTGAAATATTTCCGCTTCCTCAATTACAGTTTCCGTGAAAGATGGATTAATACGTCCGATAAGTGGTATAATTTCGCTACGTATCAGGTTTCGTTGATATTTAATTTCACTATTACTCGAATCTTCACGATAACTTATTTTTTCTTTATCAGCCCAGGACATGATTTCATTTCTGGCAGCAAAGAGTAACGGCCGGATAAT
>CAYUAV010000432.1:0-4017 GCA_964442665.1 uncultured Bacteroidales bacterium | reverse complement strand
CAGTTCCCAGGAATGAGAGACTTATGGCAATGGCGTTATTGAGGAAATGAGCTAATACAGGAATCCAGATATTCCTGCTCCAGTAATATAGATAGCCGAAATAAATGCCTAACAGCAAGCGGGGGAAAAATCCGTAAAATTGAAAATGAGAAGCGCTGAAACAGATGGCAGTAACAAAAATGCCCAGATGCATGTTCCTGAACCAATTCGCTAGAATTCTCTGTAAGGTTCCGCGAAAAAAAAATTCTTCTCCCAGAGCGGGCAATATGGAAATAACAATAATGTTTATGAAAAATATTTGCCAGTTCCTGTCCGCCATCAATCGTTCGACAACCTGTACCCTTTCTTCCTCCATCGTTCTCAGTGTTGTTTCAAGCTGTTTCAGTGCATCCGGTAATTTAATATCAATATTCCACTGAATAATCCATTGTAAAGCAGGTGCTGACATAAGCAATGTTAATAATACTAAAAAACCTATAAAGAAATTACCGGAATATCGTTCAGGAAAATGCCTCCCGGTCTGAACAAATAAGAGGGTACGGGCAATTAATGCCGGAATAAGAAAAAGCCCTACTGTTTGTATCGCCTGCAAATAGTATAGTAATTCAATATCTGTTTCAGACATTCCTCCCTCAATGATATTCTGAAGTTCCTGCCAGCTTATCGAAAAGAAAGGCACTGCTAATAATAGCCCCAGAAAAGTAATAATCAGGTAACTGGTACCCATCAAGATAATAAGAGTCAGTAATCTCATAAATGGCCGTGAGCCGGCAAATATTTCACGAAACAGACGAATGATATCCGATGTCCTCCCCATCTCTAAAAATTAAGATTATTCTTTTCCTGATATTTCAATTTAGTAAAGATTATATTACTAATCCCGGAGAAATATATGATTACTTTAATGGATCCGATTGTTTAAGGATGACGATGCGAACCTGTATAATATATTAAAACTCCTCAAAAGATACAATTTATAGTAAGGCAGGTTAAATTTGCAGGCTAATTTAGCCTAAAAATAAACCTGTGGTCAAAATTGGTGATATTGAATTGCGTAACCATCCCCTATTTCTGGCGCCCATGGAAGATGTCACCGATCTTTCGTTTCGTTATATCTGTAAACAATTCGGGGCCGATGTAATGTATACCGAGTTTGTCTCGTCGGACGGACTTATCAGAAATTCCAGTACAAGCCTTGGGAAGTTAAAGATATTTGATTATGAACGACCTATTGGTATCCAGTTATATGGCCATTTGATCGATGTTATGGCGGAATCGGCAAGGATAGCGGAAACCTGTGATCCTGATTTTATTGACCTTAATTTCGGATGCCCGGTGAAAAAAATAGCCCGCCGGGGAGCTGGGGCAGGAATGCTATGTAATATCCCCCTGATGATAGAAATGACCGGTGCTATTGTGAAAGCGGTAAAAAAACCGGTTACAGTAAAAACCCGTCTGGGCTGGGACGAGGATTCAAAAAATATTGTTGATATAGCAGAAAAATTACAGGATACAGGTATCGCAGCGCTTACTATCCATGGCCGTACACGTGCACAGATGTATAAAGGCAAAGCCGACTGGACATTGATAGGCGAAGTCAAAAAAAATCCGAGAATACGAATTCCGATCATTGGAAACGGAGATATAGTTACTCCCGAGGGAGCAAAAGAGGCATTCGACCGGTATGGAGTGGACGGGATTATGATAGGTCGTGGAATAGTCGGTAGACCCTGGCTTTTCAGAGATATCCGGTACTATCTTGATCATGGGGAACATGCCCCGGAATTCAGTGTACAGGAGAAAGTTACACTTGCCAGGTTACACTTTCAAAAATCGTTGGAATTTAAAGGCGAAAGGGCAGGTGTGCTTGAAATGCGCCGCCATTTTTCAAATTATTTTAAAAAGCTGGAAAATTTTAAAGAAACACGCTCCCGGCTGGTTACGGAGAACAATCCAAATATTATTTATTCTATCCTGGATGAGATTCTTGTAAAGTGGGGATAGGTCCCGGGAAATTTTTTCACACCAAAAGTTTATCAGAGAAGCTTATAGATAAGAGATGCTGAAAAGTAATATCTGAGATTTGTATTATCGTATTTGTTTACACTTTTATATGAGTTGATACTATAATTTAAAGAAGAGTTTAAATTTAACCGAATCCTGGATGAGATATAATAATCCATAGAAATTCCTGCATATGATGATAGTTGTGTATGTTTAGTATTCACAGATTCATCAGGTATGGTTTTCCGGAAAATAAATTGTTCATCAATAAAAAAATACAATGAAGTCCTGGAATTAGGATAATATCCAATCCTTGCCTGCGCTCTGTCGTAAATAGCTTGACTTTCAGAATTTTCATCTGTACCTGAATTATATTGAGTATCTACCATTTTACTGAATGACTTTGATATGGTGAGTTCATTCGTTACCAATAATTGCCAAAACAAGTTTAATGGTTTGTGATAGTCAATTCTGCATATGATATTAATGCCAATATCCCGATTTTTTTGATCAGATTGTATTCTTGAAATTGAATCTATATTGTAAAAGTTATCTTCTTCATCGATCCTGTATTTAGAATAATTAAGATCAGGTGAAGTTCCCGCTGAAATTCTAAATCCTGATTGACGTACAGGCCCATTTGAGTAATCCATATTATCATTCAAGAGTGCGAAATAATTTATTTTCTCTTCTTCAAAAAGTCCCATTGATGCTAAAACGGAATCGATTTGCTCCAATTCCCAGATTTTCTTAAGGCGTGAATCAAAAAATCGTTCGTTTTTAATTTCTGAAATTCTTAATGCCAGTTCTTCTATATCGACATCACTCACATTACGAGCTAATAGTCCCGCCTGTTTTAAATCATCAAGAATATATATTGCTAAACGCGCATCTTCAATTCGTTCCAAACGGCCCCATCCCAATAGAATCGGAACGGAAATAATGTAGTTGTTACTAACGTTTTCCTGCTTGTTTTTACGATACACAACTGATGAATCGTTTTTAAACTCAGTAAATGAATTGTGGTTATAAAAATCCAATCCAAATACAACATCCTGTTCCAGAAAAAATTTTCCTTTCATATATTCTCTGAATTCTCCATCATAATTCAGACTGGGATGGACATGAAGAATTTTCAGGTTATCATTAATATTCTTATCATAACTAAATGTCAGATTCGGCAGCTGAGCCCTGATATTTTGCGTTAGCTGATACTTTGCACTATTGAGATAGAATGAATAAAAAGGTGATACTATGCAGGAATAATTTTGTTCGTCAACTTTATATTGCAAATTGTCATTCCTTTCTTGAGATGCAGAACTTAAGTTTCCCAGAGTTGCAAAATTCAATTCCAGTACATGCCTTCTCAGGTAAGGAAGCCGATAGTTATTCAGATCATAGTCTATGGAAGATTGTTGGGCCCTAGGCTGAACCATACATAATAGCGAAGCCAGTAAAGAGCATGTAAAATAAATCAAAGACCGTTTCATGACGCAGGTTATTTGGTAATACAAAGGATTAACTGTTAGGTTTACACACAAAACATATACCACAAACCATTGTTACCTAACAAAATAAATAAAAATCAAAATAAACGATCATTCTGAAGCTGGTTCTGCATTCCGTCTTCCAGCGGATAATCGATATTATAATGAAGCCCCCTGCTCTCCTCCCGGTGCATAGCGGCTTTAATTATTAAATATCCTACATTTATCAGGTTGCGTAATTCACATAATTGCACCAGGAGCGTAGATTTCTGGTATAATCGTTCTGTCTCATGGTAAATCGTTTCCAATCGGTCGAGTGAGCGTTTCAGTCGGACATTGGAACGGACTATTCCGACATAAACACTAAATATTTGCTGAACTTCCTTATAACTTTGTGTAATCAGTACCATTTCCTCCGGGTGACGTACGCCATGATCGTACCAATCGGGAATCCGATTGTTTATTTCAAAATAATTGAAATGTGTCAGGGCATGTTTGGAAGCCCTGTCGGCATATACTATGGCTT
>CAYUAV010000431.1:0-4049 GCA_964442665.1 uncultured Bacteroidales bacterium | reverse complement strand
ATTAATAAGACCAACATTAAATTTCTCTGAGGCAAGTTCAAATGATTCTTTTTGGGCCCTGAACTTTTCAGTACTGGCATCATATTCTTTTAAAGCAGAAGTAACATCGATATAGGCCTGCTCTATTGTTTTACGCAGTTGGTTCTTAATATTCACTTCATTAAGCTTTGCATTCATTTCACCGATATTAGCTATTTCAATTTGCGATCTGATCTGTCTGTTTTGGTATATTGGTATAGAAAGTGACAATCCTATAGCCGGATTGATCCTGTTTTTCAATTGATCGTTATAGGCTATATTATTGAGTCCGGAAGAATACCCTGTGCTTAAACTACCTTGCAATGAAAGACTGGGTTTTAATCCTGCCTTTGCAAGATCAACTTCCAAAACTTTACTTTCTCGAACCAATTCAGCATTCTTTACTTCGGGTCTTAATTTCAGGGCTATAGAAAACACCGAATCACTATTTATGACAGGATAAGTAATAATTGAAGTATCAAGAACAGCAAGTTGGAAATTCAAAGGATCTGATACCGGAATTTCCATAAGTTGCATCAGGATCACTTTATCTAAAACAAGTTGGTTTTCTGCATTTGTCAAAGTAAGATTTTCATCAGCAAGCTGAGCTTTTATTAAAAGATAATCCGATTTTGATATTATTCCAAGATTAAGCCTTTCTGCCGCCAGTCTGAGTTCTTCAAAAGTAAGCTGAAGCTGATTCCTGCTATTTAAAACTTCTTCATCTGCATAGAGCACCTGCAGATAGGCATTTAAAATATTTAAACGCATATCGTCTTTCAGGCTTTCTGTATTGAACTCTCCTGCTTTAAAATTAAGTTCCGCCTGCCGGATAGTATTATTGATTCTGAATCCGTTATAAAGCGTTACATCTGAAGCGAGGCTGATGTTTGTATTATTATTGGCAATCTTCGTTCCATAAGTGTTATCTGCCGATAATTCGCTGTTCCAGGCAAAGTTCTGGGTCACCGAGGATGATGCAGAAGGATAGCGTGCGGCCTTAGCCTGAAGAATCTCTATTCTGTTTGTTTCATCGGTTAACAGCATTTGCTGTAACTGGATATTATGATCAAGAGCCTGCTGAATACATTCTTCCAATGTCCAAACATGTAATGTATCCTGTCCAAAAATCCGGTAGAACAAACAGAATAAACATAAAGTGAAAAGAAATATTATCCTGAAATAGGTTTTCATTTTCTCCATATCCTTATAACAATGCTAAAAGTAAAATTCTTACAGCTAAAAATGAAAAAGAATCGATGAGGAGGACAATTGTATCGATATACTGGCTTTTAGTAATAACAGATGATATTAAAATTATTATAACCTCAAAAAACCCAAAAAAAATTCTTTCAAAGGCTATTTATCCTAAATTTCTTATGATACAAGTTAAGCCTATGATAAATAATCTGATACTTAATAAGAACTGTTGACAAAATAAAGTGTGGATTTCTTGTATTTTTGTAAATCCTGCAGCATTGAAAAAAAATGACAACACGACAAAATAAAATAGCTAAACAAATTCAGAAAGATATTGCCGAAATAATCCAGTTGCATGCAATGGAAATTGTCAGCGGCAAGATGCTTACAGTGACAAATGTCCGGATCAGTCCCGATCTTAGTGTCGCACGTATCTATGTGAGTGTATTTCCATCTGTAAATTCCAGTGATGTTATTAAAACAATAAATAATCATCATGGTTTTTTCAGAAATGAGTTAGGTCGAAAATTAAGGCACCAGGTAAAAAAAATTCCGGAAATTAATTTTTTTCTGGACGATTCATTGGATTATCTAGAGAATATAGAAAACCTCTTAAAAAAATAATTATTGAACTTCCCGTTTTACATAGCTCGTCGTTATGTTGTGGCAAAAAAATCGCACAATGCCATCAACCTTATTGCGGCAATCTCCATAATTGGTATTTCGGTGGGTACAATTGCTTTTATAGTTGTGTTATCGGTATTCAACGGTTTTGATTTTGTTGTCAGGGAGCTATATAACTCATTTTATGCCGATCTCGAGATAGTACCCAGATATGGAAAAACATTTGTCATGGATTCCGATTCATTACATACCATTAAAACAATGGCAGGTGTTAACGATATTGCAAAAGTTGCCGAAGAAAATGCCCTGGTACTGTATGATGAAAGACAAACCGCAGCAGCGGTACGCGGAGTCAGCGAAAATTACGGTGAAGTTACAGGTATTGACACCATGATGTGGGATGGAGAATATAAATTGTGGGATCAGTCAACTCCTTATGCTGTTATTGGACGCGGGATTAAATATATGCTGAATATCGATACGGAATTTTTTGAAAACCTGAGATTAATAGTACCTAAACGAACTGCTAAGATCTCGCTTGATCCGAACAGGTCTTTGAATACCAAATTTATACAGCCGGCTGGTTTTTTTGCCTCTCAACCTGAGATCGAAATCAAATACATCATAGTTCCCCTCGAATTTGCACGTTCACTATTCGATTATACCAACGAAGTAACGTCTCTGGAAATTAGTCTTGCACCGGAGAGTAATACAAACAAAATACAGCGGAATATTCAACAATTCGTGGGCGATAAACTGGTTGTAAAAAATCGAATTCAGCAAAATGAATTGCTTTATAAAACCATGAGATCGGAGAAGTGGGCTATCTTTTTTATCCTCGTTTTTATTCTATTGGTAGCTTCATTTAATATTGTAGGAACACTTACCATGCTCATCATCGAAAAAAGAAATGATATTCAAACCTTACGAAACCTAGGATCGAATATGAAAACCATTAAAAAAGTTTTTCTTCTCGAAGGATTGATTATCTCATTTGTCGGTGCGTTCGCCGGTCTGCTGATAGGAACCACTATTTGTCTTCTTCAGCAACACTATGGAATTATTAAATTGCAGGGAGCCGAATCATTTGTAATTGATGCGTACCCGATAAAAATTATGGTTAAGGATATTATTCTGGTACTAATGGCAATCACAGCTATCGGATTTTTTGCCTCATGGTATCCGATCCGTTTTATTACCCGTAAGTATCTTTCACCGGAAAATGAAACACTCTTGTCCACTTTCAATTGAAAATCAAATATTTATTAACAATCAGCCGAATGACGAAACATAAATAAAAATCTGATTCCCTGATACTTATAAAATTCCTCCAATAAATCCCTTCCAAAACACCAAATTTCCCTCCTTCTTTGCACCTGCTTTTTGCTGTATTTTTATGTTGTAAAGCCGAAAAGAAGCCGTAAGTCTTGAAACATAAATTATTTCAGGTGCGTAGAACTATTTACTAGTATAAGGGTGAAAAGGAAGTTTAATAAAATTATCTCAAACATGTTCTCTCACAGCTTAGTAATAGCGTGGGTATTTCTTTGCTGTTTCAGTAAGGATTTGCCGGGAAATGAACCTGAGGTAACAATCAATGCAATTCCAGTTAGCTGTAATGGAGGTTCCAACGGACAAATCAGATTAATTATCGTTGACAGCATACAGATATTCAGCGCCCAACTGTTTAAGTATTCTCCAACTGGCAAATCTATTTCAGGAGAAAAAGAGAATGATACTACCTGTTTCATAGCTTCAGATCTTTCTGCAGGTAAATATTTCATCGAAATCAAGGGCGACAAAGGATTTTCTTTTACAAAAAGTATTGAAGTCCTGCAACCCGATAAACTTGAATCAGGAAAAATTTTCATTGAAAAGAAGCTGTCGGCTCTAGATGCCGGCGATGCAATTTTAAAAGCGGTCCCCCTGGGTGGAGTACCTCCTTATACATATAGCTGGGATATTGAAGGAGAATCTAAAAATTCTCCCGAAATACAAAATATTGGCCAAGGTTCCTATTCCTGTGTAATAAATGATAATAATAATTGTGGTCCGGTAAAAACCACCATTCTATTTAATCAGTATGTAATACCTGATATTGTTGAAGAATAATACCTATTAATTATGAAAGGTAAAATATATTTTACACTACTATCGCTTATCCTGATAACGGCTTTTTCCGGCAGTTTTGTTGTTTCTGAAAAGCT
>CAYUAV010000430.1:0-4052 GCA_964442665.1 uncultured Bacteroidales bacterium | reverse complement strand
ATTGGATGAACGAAACTATAAAAGAAACATTAAGTGCTAATTTTTACAGTAACAACCGGATTCAAAAAGAACTTTCAAAGCTTCGGAACGATGTTCTGAATAACAGGATCAGCCCTTTTATCGCTGCTCAGCAGATTCTCAGTAATTATTACGGTAAGGAATAAAATATTATCTGCTGGTTTTATGCAGAACTCAGGCTTAAACTTTAGGAGTCAATATAAGGTCACAAACATCCGGATTAATTTCAGCATTTTCTGAATCGTTTGGATAAACGCCTGCAATAATTCAAAATGAACAATCAGGGGCATTTTGAAGTTGATTTAATTTAATATCTTGTAATTTTGAGAATCTCAAATACTGACTAAAAACTAATATACTGGAAATGAAATACGATTTGATTGTTATTGGCAGCGGACCCGGAGGTTATGTTGCAGCTATTCGTGCTTCGCAACTGGGTTTAAAGGTAGGCGTTGTTGAAAAAAGCGAACTGGGAGGTGTTTGCCTGAACTGGGGTTGCATTCCCACCAAAGCCCTGCTTAAAAGTGCACAGGTATTCGAGTATGCCAAACATGCGGCAGATTATGGTGTTGCTATATCGGGCGATATTAAACCCGATTTTCCGTCAATGATTGATCGAAGCCGGCAGGTTGCTGACGGAATGAGCAAGGGTATCCAGTTTCTGTTCAGGAAGAATAAAATTGATCATTTACAAGGCTTTGGCAAGCTTACAGATAATAAAACTGTTGAAGTTGAATCGGATGATGGCAAAAAGAGTTCTTACACTGCCGATCATATTATTCTTGCCACCGGGGCACGATCGCGCGAATTACCTAATCTTAAGCAGGATGGTAAAAAGATAATCGGGTATCGTGAAGCAATGACTCTCAAGAAACAGCCGGAATCGATGATAGTTGTCGGATCAGGGGCCATCGGAAGTGAATTTGCTTATTTTTATGCTTCACTTGGAACTCAGATTACTTTAGTAGAATTTCTGCCAAATGTTGTCCCGCTCGAGGATGAGGAGGTCTCTAAACAGCTTGAGCGTTCCTTCAAAAAAATGGGTATGAATGTGCTGACCGGTTCCACGGTGGAAAAAGCTGAAACAACCGGTAAAAAATGTAAAGTAACTATTAAAACAAAAAAGGGTGAGGAAATACATGAGACTGATATTGTATTATCGGCGGTTGGCATTACTCCGAACCTTGAAAACATTGGAATTGAAACATTGGGAGTGCAGCTTGAAAAAGGGAAAGTGAAAGTCGATGAGTTTTACCGGACCAATGTTAACAAAATTTACGCAATAGGTGATATTGTTCACGGACCGGCCCTGGCACACGTAGCATCTGCCGAGGGTATAATTTGTGTTGAAAAAATCGCGGGGTTGAATCCCCAACCGCTCAATTATAATAATGTTCCCGGGTGCACCTATACTTTGCCCGAAGTGGCATCGGTAGGCCTTAGTGAAAAAGCTGCAAAAGAAACCGGTTATGAAATTAAGGTGGGCAAGTTTCCCTATACTGCTTCCGGAAAGGCCAGTGCTACAGGCCAGAAAGATGGATTTGTAAAACTCATTTTCGATGCAAAATACGGAGAAGTTTTAGGTGCACACATGATAGGCGCTAATGTTACTGAAATGATTGCTGAAATAGTTGTGGCACGAAATCTCGAAACAACAGGTCATGAAATAATTAAGTCCGTGCATCCTCATCCGACAATGTCGGAGGCAATTATGGAAGCCGCTGCTGCTGCATATGGAGAAGTAATTCACCTGTAAACCCTAAGTCTATATTAGATTTTACTATCATGATAAATCCGGAATAAAAAAAAGGCTGAGTTTTTTCAGCCTTCCTTTATGGTTTAATATGAACAAGTAATTTTGTTAGTACGAGAACTGGTATTTCTTTCTGAGTTCTTTCTGAAAATTTGAAATCTGCCCTTCAAGTTCTCTGTTTTCTCTTTCGAGGTGCGCGGTACTTTGGCCTTCCGCTTCAAGCTCCCGAATGAACCTACGGTTGATAATAATCTTCTTTTGGCATTCGTAAATGCTTGAAATCAAGCTTTTGATATTATATTTAACTTCTAGCATGGTGAATTATGTTAATGCAGGGTAAATTTCTCCGATAGTGTAAAAGTATCAAATGTTAAAGCTCTCATCAAATTATTAATTATGATCTTTGTTATCTAATTATGATGATTTAAATCATTCTAAATTAGTAACAGTTTAGCAGTCTGTATGTTTAGTTTTTTTTAAATTTTTTAAAAAATGTTAAAGACATTAGAAATCATGCCAAATAACTTTAAAAGGACTTATTGATAACTTAATTACCTCGTAATTTATTATAAAAGTACAAAAAAAGGAAGTATTTAATAACTGTCATTTGACTGAATTCATATATTGTTTACTTTTGAATAATTCCCTGAAAAACAGAAATAATAATGAAATTCAGAGCATTACTTTTCATATCAGGTACATTATCTCTTACACCCTGTCTTTATGCACAGAAGACATATTCAGCTATCGTTACTGAATTTATCTTTGCATACAACAATTGCGAATTCACTGATGCTTTCTATTCTGAATACCCACAGGCTGAAATTACAAAATCCGATTTGCGTTTTACCGCCTTCTTTCATCTGAGACAGGAATGGCATCTCGATTTTACCAATAACATAGGTATCATTACCGGGATTGGAATTCGAAATATCGGGATGATTACAGATGAAGTTTTACCCGATCAGGAAATTGATTCGCTGACAATTAACTATAAAATAATCCGGAGAATATATACACTTGGTGTTCCCCTTTCATTCAAGTTCGGATCATTTAAAGATCATTTATTTTTTTACATAGGAGGGGAACTGGAACTTGCATTACATTTCAAGGAGAAATACTGGACTAATACTCATAGTCGCAAGGGAGATAAAACGATATATACTTCATGGTTTGGCGAACAGACTCCTCTTTTTTTACCGTCGGTTCATGGAGGAATACAGCTTCCGGGAGGAATTAATATCAGGTTAAAATATTATTTGAACGATTTTCTGGACCATGGATATCAGCGAACCGGAATTGATAACAGGTTTAATGTGAGTGATCTTACCCGGTATAAAACTTCTCAGGTGTTTTATCTGGCTCTGTCCTGGCAATTCAATACAGCTTACCTTTCAAACAGGGATTGGGATCCCAGGAAGGAAGTTGTAGCTTTTCGATAATTACCTTTGTCAATGTTGACACAGTATTTGCATGCATTATAAAGATATATGTTTTGCTGAAAACTGACTCAATACTCTTTTGACCTCATTATCCTCTCATTTATGAAGAAATATATTCTTATTCCGGTTTTATTTTGTTTCACCATATCTGGATATTCCCAAAAGTTAGGAGCCTACACCGATTATCGCGACAGGTTTTTTATTTTCGATGACGGAGTAAGTATCAAAGCGGAAGACCTTAAAGTACAATCCTTTGCAATCGGGGGGAGTTGTGTTCTCTATATAAATAATCAGGGAAATCTTAAGCTGTATCAGGATGGCGTAATAACCAAACTTGAACCGGGTGGTATAACAAAATATTATGCAACGGACCATTTGGCTGCATATGCCATTTATGAAAAACTAAAAGTGATTGAAGATGGCAGGGCAGTGACATTGAGTATGCGTTGCCCGGTATACCAGGTTGAAGACAGTCTTATAGTTTTTTATGATGTCAATCTGGAATCGCTCAGGATATACTATGATGGTAATATCGATGATATTGAAAGCGGACTGGTGGGTGTGCCGGTAACTAATCTGAAAAGCGGCGATAATATTGTAGCCTATGTTTCATCACTTAACGGCGATTTTAAGATTTTTTACCAGGGTGAAAATTCCATTATTTTAGCCCATGTTGGAAGTTTAACATTTAAAGCCGGTAAAGATTTGGTCGCATACGTAAATCCTCTGGACGGTTCGTTTCATATTTTCTATAAAGGGCAGGATTACCAGGTCGAAGGTTTTTCTCCCAAGAGCTTTCGCACAGGTGATGGATTTGTGGCGTATATCGATAATACCGG
>CAYUAV010000429.1:0-4059 GCA_964442665.1 uncultured Bacteroidales bacterium | reverse complement strand
TGATAGCTACAAATCAAAGTTGAGGGCAGAGATCATGCAAGAAATGGAGGCTGAAGGCAGGAAATAATCCCTCCAAATGATTCG
The DNA here is from genome assembly GCA_964442665.1 of uncultured Bacteroidales bacterium. Classification (GTDB taxonomy): domain Bacteria; phylum Bacteroidota; class Bacteroidia; order Bacteroidales; family UBA10428; genus UBA10428. The sequence continues at coordinate 3,975 of CAYUAV010000429.1, read as the reverse complement.
TATCTCACACGGTCAATTTTTGGCTCATTTTTGCTTACTGGATTTTTCATTTCATTATATCACTTCATGTTAAGCTAATTTATAAATTTGGGAATTCCCATATTGAAAGCTTTGCTCACCATACCTCTTGCTTTTTCAATATCCATTTCATTGTAATCTGTTTCGAATAATGTTTTAATAGAGTTTACTAAAGAAGAATCATTTGCGTATTTTTCAACTATTTCAAAAAAGATACGTCCTTCAGCTAATTTTTCCTCGCATTTTTTCTCATTTTTTCCACGGTTTTCTACAATGCCGGCTAACTCATAAAAAATTGAAAGAACATAAACCTCTTTCAAAGTATTTTCTAATGCATTCGTAACTTTCTCTAAAGTTGGTTTACAATAAAGCTCTTTTAATTCATTAAGCTGTAAAAGGCATACTTCTTCCAGCTCTTGTTTTTTCCCAATCCACTCACTCCTACGGATAACAGTTGGGCTTAATATCGCATAATAATTTTTGATTTTTTCAACCTCAGTTTTATAAACTTTTTCATCAGATAACGTTTTTAATTTATTCAAAGAATTGATAATTTCATTATAGAATACCTTCTGAATAGTTTTACTTACTATTTGGTATTGGACATGAGGCGCATCATTGTTTTTACCTTTCTTGATTGCGTCAATTATAATTGGATCTGAAGCAGGATCAACAGATTTAACAAAGGGTGCAAGGTGATGGGAATAGATAGAATCAATTTTTACAATATCAACAGGTTTACTTTTTCGAGTCCTCTCGATTTCTACAAAGTAAACAGCAGGATCAAATGGCGCTTGTTTTTTTTCTCCTTGAGAATCTTTTTTTGTTGAACACTGTAAAAGTGGCAGGAAACATAGAGCGACTATAATGATTCTTTTCATTTCCCTTTTTGTTTATTCCAGTAGATCCGGTATGTCGTTCCATTTTCATCCGGCTTGACAAAGTCGGAGCGAAGCGACGCAAAGTTAAAATAGTTTAAATGCCGGATGGGTTGTTATTTTTTCCTCATAGAGTCTCCTTTTATCTGTATTTTGTGTGCATTATGGAAAAGCCGGTCACAGATGGCATCTGCAACAGTGGGATCACCAAAAACTTCATACCATTGTTCAAACGGCAATTGGCTTGTAATAATAGTTGAACCAGTGAGATATCTTTCTTCAATGATTTCCAGAAACATATTTCTCTGTTCCTTACTCATCACGTCCGGTCCTAAGTCATCAAGAACAAGCAGTTTAAGTTTTCCTGTTTTATCGATTATTTTCAGATAATTGCCCAGGGCTTTTTCTGTTGTAAGTATTTCAAGAAAACGGGACATTCTATAGCAGATAGTCGGCTGACACTTACGGCAAGCAAGATTAGCCAGAGCACAGGCAAGGTATGATTTACCGCAACCTGTCGGGCCATTTATTAGAGCATTGTTTTTGTTGTCGATAAACGTTCCAGTCAGCACATCGACAAGTACCTCCTTTTTCAAATTTCTTCTGGTTGAAAATTCGATATTTTCTATACAGGCCATAGTCTGCTTTATGTTAGCTTTTCTGAGGAGACGGGATACTTTCCCGTTTTCTCTTTTATCAAATTCCGCATCTACAATAAAAGCTAAGAAGTCCAATGGATTCATGGAAGAGAGCTTTGGGCTATCAGTTAGTTCACGGGTTTTATCAACCATTGCATGAAGGCGCATGGCGCTTAATTTCGAGATCGTCGATTCTATCACAGGATTTGGCTCCTTTGAGTATTGTTGGGTTTCGGTTCTATATCCGGCTTTTGATAATAGTGCGGCCCACGGATGTTTTCTTTATTAATAACAGTCCCGGCATCATTATGGTCATTTACTTTTTTATCTAATCCTTTTTTGAGGATTTCGCTGATCTGCTTCACCCGGGTGAGATTATAACGAAGAGCAAGTTCTGCGGCTTGTTCAAGTCGATCATTGCCGAAACTTTTTCCCAGACGCATAATCCCCAACGCCGGGCGAAAACCCTGCTGTGGGTGGACTTTACTCATAATGATTTTTTCTATGAGAACGCCGGTGTTATTCCCCGATTTTTTCGCCCAGAGGATTAACCGCTGAGGCGTCCACTCGATATGTTTCTGATGGTGAAGCGGCATGTGCTCGATAAGAGTAGTATAGGTGTAGGGTTTATCATCTCGCATATGGGTTGCTATACGTTTTGTCTTATGGTAAATCTCGATTATTTTCTCCTTTGCCACTATTGAGACGGTTTTCCCATACCAGATATACGGGACACTGTAATAGTGTTTATATGCTTCAATATGATAATCTATATTGACTGTCTGTTTGAGCCATTCGTGATATTCAAACCGCTGGGCAGGCAACGGTAATGCATTGGGTTTGTCCAGTTCTAAAAACATCTCCTGTCTGCTTCTCTTAAGGATCTGCATCGGCTTATTATTGGCGACTTCCAACAGTTGCCTGATGGCGACATTCATCTCTCCAATCGAATAAAACACCCGATGACGTAACGCCGCCAGTATCCATCGCTGGATTATCAGTACCCCGTTTTCAACTTTAGGCTTGTCCCTGGGTTTTCCCGGCCGGGCGGGTAATACACCAAAGCCATAGTGGTTTGCAAGATCAGTATAGGTTCTATTCACATCCGGATCGTACAAACTGGCTTTTGTTACAGCGCTTTTGAGGCAATCAGGAACGGTCAAACGCGCCACACACTCAAAATATTCAAAAGCACGTACATGCCCCATGGTCCAGCATTTCAGCTCCTGGCTTTCCTGGGCTTCGGCGTAAAGGTAATGACTTGCTCCCCAAGCCATAACAATCAGCTCTACCGGCTTATCCTTACCGGTTATACGATCTCGAATATGCGGTCTTTTCCCTGAGTAATCAACAAACAACTTTTCTCCACCAACATGCGATTGGCGCATGGAGACGGTGAGTGGTTTACACCAATCTTTGTAAATAACACAGAACCGGCTATAACCGTATCCGTTGGGATGATTCTGTTTATATTCTTCCCACAATAATTGCAGCGTCACCATGGAATTTTTACGAAGCTCCTGGTGGATGTGGGCACAATCAGGCAAGGGCCGATCAGATGCGCAAGATGGTCGGCTGTACAGTCGATGCTCTAATGCTTCTTCGGAAAGCCCTTTTACCTCATCCCAGCTCAAGCCCAATACTTTCAATTTGGAGAGATAATCCCAGACTGTACTGCGGCCTATTTTTAAAAGCTCAGCAATCTGTTTCTGGGTGAGGTGTGTTTCAAAGTAGAGGCGATAACATTCACGTATACGACGCATAGTTTTCCTTTCTGGCATTTTACCCTTCCTTACTACTGTTAAAGAAATGGATAAAAATACCGACTTGGTTAGTAAATGATGCGTCGCTTCGGCTATATATTTTAATGGCGGTTGTGGCTTATTCTTTTACTATCCGGCACTAGTTCCACAACCGTCCGGCACCCATTCCAGTAAAACCAGAAAAATGCCGGATTTTCCTACCGTGTCAAGCCGGATCATTTTGGAACAAGTGCCGGATCAAAATGGAATGGTAGGCCGGATGAAAAAATATTATACAGTCATATCCATCTGTTTAACATCCTGTTACTCTTTTCATAAAAATAAAATATATCTATCTTGCCTTATATATACCATTTGAAGGTTAAAAAGGCCCTTTTAAAGCCTAATATGAGGGGGATTTTGAAACTATTTTATTTCATAGCAATCACTTGCGCTGGTCCGACCCCGATATACGGGGAACTTCATTTTATAAATTGAATGGTAGCGATATAATGCGGTTCATCCCCGCATGTGCGGGGAACTTTTACAAAGCAGGTTCCGATCGGAAAGCCGACGCGGTTCATCCCCGCATGTGCGGGGAACTTTTTACGATATCGATATAAAATCCAGTAGACACCGGTTCATCCCCGCATGTGCGGGGAACTTTCAAGAAAAAAACGCTCGAAGAAAACAAACGAC
>CAYUAV010000428.1:0-4060 GCA_964442665.1 uncultured Bacteroidales bacterium | reverse complement strand
TATTTTTAATCCATGATAAGTTGTTTGTATACCAAGAATATATTTTGTAGCTGCAACATACATCCAGGAGGCTGTTCCTGTTAACCATGGATGTCTCGCCCTGCCGAACGCCGTATGATCTTTCCCCATTATAAATTGGCAATAGGAATACGGTTCAGCTTGTCGAATTTCTATAATATTATTTTGGTTATAAGGTAATAGTGCATTGTAGAATTTCATTGCACGATTGCCATGCCCTAATTTACAATCAGCTATAATAGCCCATGGATTCGGATGACTGAATATAGCTCCATTTTCTTTAATGCCTTTATAAACCCTTGTTACATAACCAATATCATCATCAGGTTTGGAATAAGCAGGCCATAGAAGATGTAAACCGTATTTTGAGAATAAATATTTGTCAACAGCATCCATACATTTTAGTGCACGTTCTTTTGATGCCACCCCTGAATAAACAGCCCAGCTTTGCGAGTTTAAAAATATTTTCCCTTCCTTACTTTCATTGGTGCCAATCTTAATCCCTTTCTTAGTAAAACCTCTTAAATACCATTCGCCATCCCAAAGTTGCTTTTCGCAGGCATTTTTAACTTTTTCAGTTATTTCGGTATACTTTTTTACATCTTCAGCTTTATTTAATTCTTTAGCAGATTCAATAAAAACTTGAAGCGCCCAGTAATGCATAAAAGAGACCATTGCACTTTCTCCACCGCCAAGATTCAGGCAGTCATTCCAATCGGCTCTTAATCCCTGGCAAATACCATCTTTGCCAATGTACTTCGCTGAGAAATCCAAAATTTTTGTCAAGTGCTCATAAACGGTTCCTTCGCCTCCATTTGCATAAGGTATTTTGTAACTAAAGAAATCAAGATCACCATTTTCTGTTATCCATTCACAGACCGAAACAACAAGCCACAGAGCATCATCTGAACAAACATCTTCCATTCCGTGAACAATATCGGAAGGGCTTGGAGTAGGAACGACAGTGGGTAATTTCACTCCTGGCAACTTATCTTCTCCCGGTTCAAATACATCTGGATCAAAAAGATGTAGCCCGTATCCCATACTTGTATGACCTTTTAGAAGCTGAATGATACGCATCTTGGTTTTTTCGGGATTTGTATGAACTACTCCCATAATATCCTGCGAAGTATCACGGTATCCAAGTCCGACTCGACCTCCGACCTCAATGAAAGAAGCAAAACGCGACCAAACTACACATGTTTCCGCCTGGTAAAGAGTCCACGTGTTAATCATAGAATTAAAACCGGGATGAGATGTTTTACATTGAAAAACAGAGGTTTTTGCCTTCCAATAATCTTTTAATTCTTTAAATGCAGAATCGACTTTATTAAAATCAGAATATTTTTGTTTTATTGAATAACCCTTTTCTCCGCGGGAACCTACTCCAAACATAAAAATTAATCTGTTCTCTTCACCCGGTTTCAATATTAATTTTTTATGAAGTGAACCGCAATGATTACCTCCAAGTTCTGAACTATTTTGGCATTCTCCTTTTTCAACCGCAATAGGATTGGTTTCTGATCTGTAGTTACCGATGAACATATCCCGTACACAATCATAACTATCAGGATCAAAATTGGAAGCAAAAAAATGGTATGTCCATGGTTCATAAAAAAAGTCGTATTCAATTATTCCGTCTTTATAATTTGACCCGCTTGCATATAAGCTCATTTGAAGATTTTGATTATCGATTTCAATATGATGGAATGAAAATTCTATATAACTAAAAATACTAAGCTTTCGAGGTCTGTTGCTTTTATTTCTTATTTTCACATCCCACAACTCAACATTATCGGCTATTGGTATAAATAATAGTTGTTCAGCTTCGATATTTTTATAATCGCACTGAAATTTAGAATAAGATAAACCATGCCTGCAAATATATTTTACTTCATTAAAATTTTTACCGACCGGCTGCCATGATAAAGACCAGTATTCACCTGTTTCATCATCTCTTAAATAGACATAATGTCCCGGTCTATCCAACGGGATTCCATTCTGCCGGAATCTCGTTATTCTGTGATGTTCAGTTGATTTATAAAATGAATACCCCCCTGCATTATGTGAAATAACCGTACAAAGATCTTTTACACCGAGATAATTTGTCCATGAAACAGGGACATCAGGTTTTTCAATCACATATTCCCTGTTTTCATCATCAAAATAACCATATTTCATAAATCTGCTTCTTCCATAATTTTTGTAAAAGAGATAAATTAAAAGAAATTTATTCTCTATGTTTTTGATTATTTAATTTTTATTTTTTCAATCCAGCTCTCTCGAACTTCTTTAGACAGTTCTTTTATATTTTAACTATCTTCTTCCACTTCCCTAAAAGGTACAAACCATGTAACTAAAAATGATGGGATAGTTGCAAAAATTACCCAGATAAAAAAATGTTCGTAACCAAGCCAATCACTAATATAACCACTGAGCATTGACGGAATCATAAATCCTAAATACATAACCGCAGTTGCAAAAGCATAATGAGCCATTTTATATTTCCCCGGAGCAATCTGCTGCATCATAAATAATATTAAACCGACAAAACCAAATCCATAACCGAAATATTCAAAAACAATAGCTATAGTTATTATAACGAAACTAGTTGGCATTGTAATAGCTAAAAATGCATAGGCTGCAAAAGGAATATTAAAGAAACAAGCAAGTGTAAATAAGGATTTTTTCAATCCCCTCTTTGAGGTAAAATAACCGGCTAAAACAGAACCCAGAACAAATGCTGCGGCTCCGAAGATGCCGTATGCAATACCGATATCGGAGGTTGAAAGTCCTAAACCGCCAACGTTGCGACTAGACTTCAAAAACAAAGGTACAATTTTAATTGCCTGTCCTTCAGCAAATCGATAAAGAATAATAAAAGTTATCCCCCTCCAAATATTCTTTTTTTCAAAAAATGTTTTTACTACATCGCCAAAAGTTGAAAATGCCTCTTTCACAGATGAGACTTGATTTGCAGCACCCCCTGTTGGAAGAACTTTAGCATGATAAATACTAAGCAAAACCATTATACCGCCGAATATACCCATTACAATCATCCATGCATGTATAACACCCAAGGCTACTTCAAGCTGCCCGGCTATGTAGACCAAAGCTCCCTGCGAGGTTACTTTTGCTACATTATAAAATGCACCCTGCCAGCCGACATATTTTGATTGTTCGCCTTGACTAAGAACATTTATATAAACACCATCGGCAGCAATATCGTGCGTTGCAAAATTGAAAGCAATAATACCGAATAGCGCAATTGAGTATTTAAAGAAAGATTCAAGAGGAAGTGTCAAGGCAACTAATCCAAATATTATACCTCCGATAAACTGTGTTGCAATTACAAAATATTTTTTAGTTTTGAACATTTCCAGCAGCGGACCCCAAAGCGGTTTCAGTGTCCATGGCCATGAAATTAATGTAGTAAAAAAAGCTATTTGCGAATCGGATAATCCCATATCTTTATACATTAAAACCGAAACCGTAGCTATTGCAACAAAGGGGAGCCCTTCTGCAAAATAAAGTGTTGGGACCCAATATGCTGGATTAATCTTTTTTTCTGTTACTGCATCCATATTTTTTTATTAAAAATAGTTTTATTCAAAAAGAAATTATTCAACTGCCAGTACAAGCTTTTTAATTCCATTAATAATAGCAATTTGTACTTTCCCATATGGTATGGAACTTTTATTAAGAAGTAATTCAGCTTTATTTTTCCACCCAGCATCTGGCTTGTTTTTAGTTTCAATCAATGAAAGGGCATCTAATCCAGCTTGCGCAAGAGATGATAAATTTTCCGATAAAGGTTCAATTTCTTTTAAAATAGGAGAATTATTGATAATAGGTAAAAGTTGTTTATGATTCTCCTTCAACAAAGTTAACTGATCTTTTATTTTACCAGCATATATTAAATTTTGTGTTTTTGAGAATATATCAACCAGGTCATTAAAATCTCTTGCCATTTTTGGGTCAGCTACCGCAGCATCAACAATTGATATATAAGGAGAATATTGTGTCAGCTCATAACCGCCGT
>CAYUAV010000427.1:0-4062 GCA_964442665.1 uncultured Bacteroidales bacterium | reverse complement strand
GACAGCTGAAATTGCTGTAATGGGCCCTGAAGGTGCAGTTTCGATACTTTTCAGGAAAGAACTACTCGAATCGGAAGATCCTGCAAAGCTGAAGAAAGAACTGGCTGTAAAATATCGCGATGAAATTGCTAATCCGTATGTTGCCGATGAAAAAGGGTATATTGATGAAGTAATTGATCCTGCCGAAACGAGGCAAAAAATAGTATTTGCTTTTGAAGCGCTTGAAAATAAGCATGTTAGTAGTCCTACCAGAAAGCATGGCAACATACCACTCTGATTTCATATGTGGATATTGCAGGTCGGAGTTTTAAGTGTTCAATAAAAATGTCATATTTGTGAAGGTAGTTGCTACATAATTTAAAAAGTGCACTATGAAAATAAAAAGTCTCTTAATTGCCAACAGAGGTGAGATTGCCATTCGTATTTGCCGGACAGCTAAGCTGATGGGAATTAAGACATACGGGATAAAGACTTCAAAGGAACCCAAAGCATATTACCTGAATTTTGTTGATGAAATCATTGATTTTTCCGACACTACCGACGATGTTCCGGAATTTCTGGATGTGGAACGGATAGTAAGCGCAGCTAAAGAAAATCGTATAGCCGCCATTCATCCCGGATATGGTTTTCTGGCAGAAAGTCCGTATTTCGCCCAGCGATGCGAGGAGGAAGGGATCATTTTTATCGGACCTTCGCCCGAAATCATTTATAAAATGGGAAATAAAACCATTGCAAAACGAATAGCCAACCGGTATCAGGTACCTTTACTGCGGGGAAGCCAGGGTAATTTGAAAAATCCGAGGGAAGCAAGGCATATAGCTGATAAGATAGGATACCCTGTAATATTGAAAGCGGCTGCCGGAGGTGGCGGAAGAGGAATGCGGGTTGTTGAAAAGGCTTCACAGGTTGAAAAAATGTTTAAACTGGCCAGTTCCGAAGCCGAAAAAGCTTTTAACGATCCATCGGTTTTTATTGAGAAATATGTGAAGAATCCTAAGCACATCGAATTCCAGATCCTCGGCGATAAACACGGAAATTATATTCATTTGGGAGAGAGAGAATGTTCTATTCAGCGTAAACACCAGAAACTGATCGAGGAATCGCCTTCGACTGTGCTCGATAAAAAATTACGCGAAAAAATGGGAAGAGATGCTATTAAAATAGCAGAGGCAACAAATTATTATAGTGCGGGAACTGTTGAATTTTTGCTCGATGCCGATAAAAATTATTACTTCATGGAGATGAATACCCGTATTCAGGTCGAGCATCCGGTTACCGAGATGATTACAGGTATCGATCTTATTGAAATGCAACTTCGTATTGCTCAGGGTGAAAAGTTACCGGTTAAACAACATGATATAAAGCTGAATGGTTGGGCCATTGAATGCCGTATCAATGCAGAAGATGTGCAGGCCGGGTTTAATCCCTATCTGGGGATCATCGATAAAATACAATATCCGCGCAGTAAGAATATCCGGATCGATACGGGAATAACCGATTTATCGGTGGTTACTCCTTATTTCGATTCGATGGTAGCTAAACTTATTGTATTTGGTGAAACCCGTGAAAAAGCAATTAACAATAGTCTTAACGCTTTAAATAAATTCTGGATCAAAGGCATAAAAACAACCATTCCCTTTTGCAAGGCAGTGCTTCATCACAGGAAATTCAGAAATGGTGAATTTACCACATCGTTCCTCGATAAGGATATGAAGAAGATATATTACGAGGATGCCCAGGATGAAATGCTTGCATCATACCTGGCAACTTTCGATTTTGCAGCGGGCCTGGAAACCGACCGGAGTATGTATATCGATTTTGAGCAGGGGAAAAATATTAGTCCATGGGTGTTGAACAAACGATTGCGTTCACTTTAATACCAGTTGAATATGATTCTCTCGAGAAAAAAATCAGATGAACAGGATACTGAATACATTGCTGTAACGCCAAATGTCAGGAAATATACGGTTAAAAATCCGTTCAGCGAAGATGTCATGATCAATCATAAAAAGATTGATATTAAAATATTTGATGATGAAAATGGCTTTACCTATATACTTTTTAAGCGGAAAAAATATCTGGCTGAAATTGTTGAAAAATCGCAAAATAAATACACGGTTTTAATAAATGGAGTAAGTTATTCATTTTCAATTGAAACGCCTATTTCGTATAAACGCAAGAAATACCTGGAAAAGAACAAGTCGAAAAGTCGCACTGAACTGGTCGGAGCTCCCATGCCGGGTAAAATTGCAGATATAATTGCCGAAGTCGGAGCTAAAATCAAAGAGGGTGAATCATTAATCATACTCGAGGCCATGAAGATGCAAAACGAAATAAGTTCACCCGCTTCCGGCACCGTAAAGAAAATATTTATCAGGGTGGGCGATATTGTTAATAAGGAAGATGTTCTGATCGAAATTGAACGTTAAAATCTGCCTAAATTTTTACAAGACCGTTTTTTATAGCAAACACCACAAGACTTATAGAGTTTTTCGATTCGGTTTTATATAGCAGACTCGACCGGTGTCTTTCAACTGTACGCTGACTTATAAAGAGTTCTATTGAAATCTGCTGGTTAGAATACCCTTTACAAATAAGCTCTAATACTTCTTTTTCTCTTTTTGTAAGTTCAATTCCTGTATTTTCGGGCTTATGTTTAATAAGTTTGAGTAATAATTCCTGCGAAAAATAATTTCCTCCCGAAAACACTTTACGTATCGCATCAGACAGTTCGTTATTGTCGATATCTTTCAAAATAAATCCTTTAACTCCCAGCTCGATCATAGTGTTATAATACTCCACATCACTGTACATTGAAAGAACGAGTACCTGCAAATCGGGATATTTAAGCAGTGCCTGTCGGGTTGTTTCCACACCGTCCATTTCAGGCATACTTATATCCATCAATATAACATCGGGTTTTAAGCTATTGAGATAGTTTAAAAACTCTTTTCCATTTGAGGCCTCAATAACTACTTCAATGTCAGGTTCGTTGTTAATAATGAACTTCAAACCATTCCGAAATAACTGATGGTCATCAACAATAGCAACACCTATTTTTTCCTTTTTTGGCATTGTAAGATTGGAGGATTATGGATTTCAAACGCAATTTATATATAATAAACAAATTATTCTAGCGATTGATGAATGGGAATGGTAATTTGAAAAGAAAAACCGGAATTGATGTCGGAATATAATTCATAAACACCATTTAGCGATTTTGCCCTGCTAATAATGTTGGATAAACCCATTCCGGTTTTTTTGCTTTTCTCATGTTTTTCCAGGTCAAAGCCTTTACCATTATCGGAATATACGAGATGCAGATTCTGTCCCTTCTCCTCCAGAATTATATCTATGCGGGTGGCAGCGGAATGTTTCACCGTATTATTGATCAATTCTTTAATTATCCGGTAGAAGGAATTTTCTATGGTGTTCGAATATCGCTCCGATGGCAATGAACAATTGAAATTTACTCTGATGGCGATGGGAATTTTCTGAATAAAATTCTCAATAGCTGAGGCAAGTCCGTAGTTTATCAGAATATGCGGGCTAAGATCGTTCGATACTTCCTTTGTTGTGGTAATGGCTTCCTTGACCACTTCGTTAAGCTGGGAAATAACATATTCCTGTTTCTCAGCCTGATTAGTAGTTTTTAATAATCCAAGATACATTTTTATACTTGAAAGTAAGGGGCCTAAGTCGTCATGAAGGTTTTTTGCAAATCGCTCTCTTTCCTGTTCTTCGGTTTTTATAACTGCATCCAAAATTTTTTTATCCAGTAGTTTCCTTTCACTGATATCGCGAAGCGTAAGCACTATACCATTTATTGAAGGCAGATGGAGTAAATTGATAAAAACCATTTCCGAGGGTATAAACTCTCCGTTGAATTTACTCACCCGGGCTTCAATGGTCGCAGTGCCTTCCTTTTTCTTTTTGAGCCGTTCAACTTTATTTAATACGGTACTTTTTTCATCGGGCGACAGGATGTCAAAAATATTTTTACCTACAAGAGATCCTTCGTTATAACCCAATATCTGCCTGATCGACGGTGTATCATATACG
>CAYUAV010000426.1:0-4068 GCA_964442665.1 uncultured Bacteroidales bacterium | reverse complement strand
AAAAATTAAAAAAATTTAAATTGAATGTTGATACACTAACACTAACAGCTACTCCAATACCGCGAACATTACAATTTTCATTAATGGGGGTAAGAGATTTATCAATTATAAATACCCCTCCTCCAAACCGGCATCCTATAGTTACCGAAGTACATACATTTAATGTAAGTATTATTCAGGAAGGAATCAATTTTGAAGTATCGCGGGGAGGCCAGGTATTTTTTATTCATAATCGCGTCGAAAATATTGCTGAAGTTGAAAAACTCATTAATAAGCTTTGCCCTCATGTTAAAACAGTTGTTGGTCACGGAAAGCTGGAAGGTCCGAAACTCGAGCAAATCATGATCGATTTTATAAATGGCGATTACGATGTTTTGGTGGCTACTACCATAATTGAATCGGGACTTGATATACCAAATACCAACACAATTTTTATAAATAATGCCCAAAATTTTGGTCTGAGTGACCTTCATCAATTACGCGGACGCGTTGGCAGATCGAATAAACGGGCATTCTGCTATCTGATTGCTCCGCCCCAAACCAGTCTGACTCCCGAGGCACGACGCAGGCTTAAAGCAATTGAGGAACTCTCCGACCTGGGGAGCGGATTCAATATTGCATTACAGGATCTGGATATACGGGGAGCAGGAAATCTGCTTGGCGCCGAGCAAAGCGGATTCATTGCCGATATTGGTTTCGAAACCTATAACCGGATATTGAATGAAGCCATACAGGAACTGAAGGAAAATGAATTCAGGGCAGTTTATTCTTCGGAAGAGAGCGAAAAGGTTGCCGAAACAGAAAAAGAGGAGGACTTTTATCCGACAGATTGCATTATCGAAACGGATCTGGAAGTTCATATACCCGACGAATATATTTCGAATGTAACCGAAAGAATTAAAATATACCGGGAAATTGATGCTTTAAAAAATGAACATATGTTAGAGGAACTGAATGAAAACCTTATCGATCGCTTTGGACCGATTCCCGAATCACTGCAATCGTTATTGAAGATTGTTAAAATACGATGGATTGCCGAGCGACTTGGATTTGAAAAACTCATACTGAAAAATCAGCAGATTATAGCCCATTTTATCAGCAACCAGGACTCAAATTATTATCGTTCCGAAACATTCGCAAAAATTCTCAACTTTGTACAGCACAAACCACAATTATTCAGGATGAAAGAAAGTACAAACAAACTGACATTACTTATGGGTCCGATAGAAGGTATCGATAAAATCTACGATCTGTTTGTCCGGTTAAGCAATGAATAGGATTTTTTTCGATGAATCTGGTTATTGACATAGGAAATACAAGGATCAAAGCTGCCCTGTTTAACAGGTCGGAAATGATCGAATCTGTAAATGATAATGAGAAAAGTAAAAAAATATCGGATTTTCTGAAAGCTAATCATACAAAAATCACAAATTGTCTCATCTCCTCTGTTGCCGAAATGACAAAAATTCTTAAAAAAACACTTTCATCTTTGAAAAATAAGCCCCTGTTGCTTTCTTCCGATACACCCATTCCTTTTAAAAATAATTATAAAACAAAAAACACGTTGGGAAAGGACAGGATTGCCGCCATAGCCGGCGCCTGTGCTCTTTATCCTTTAAAGAATGTACTTATTATTGATGCCGGAACCGCATTGACTTTCGACCTGAAAACGACCCGTGAAGAGTATATAGGAGGAAATATCTCTCCGGGATTACAAATGCGGTTCAGTGCCTTAACCGATTACACAGCCGGTTTGCCACTGGTTGAAAGCTCTGACGAATTCAACCTGTTGGGAAATGATACGGAACATGCCATTCGAAATGGTGTGCAAAACGGATTGATTTTCGAAATTGACAGCTATATAGAAACTATTCGCAATAAATATGATGACCTTGTGGTTTTACTTACGGGTGGCGATGCTCATTTTTTTGATAATAAGCTAAAAAAGCCCATATTTGTGGTTTCAGATTTAACGCTTATCGGACTAAATTTCATTTTACAATATAATGCAGAGAAGATATAAGGTTTTGTGCTTCCTATTGAGTGCACTTCCCATAGGAGTTTTTGGGCAGAATTATAGTAATAATCCATACACACGTTTTGCAATCGGCGATCTTATTAATTCCGGTTTCTCCTATAACCTTTCGATGGGAGGAAGCTCGATAGGGTTACGACCTTCAAATCAGGTTAATTATCTTAATCCTGCATCATATACCGCACAGGATACCTTGTCATTTCTTTTTCACACAGGTTTAAGCGGCCGGAGTTCTTTTCTTTCAACACTTGATGCGAAAGACCGATCAAATAATATAAATATCGATTACCTGGCAATTGGATTTCCCGTCACATCATGGTGGAAATTCAGTGTTGGTTTGGTACCCTACAGTCGTATTCAGTATTATTTCAGGGATTACAAGGAATCGCTCGAAGAAGTGGCCATTGAATACAAAGGCACTGGAGGATTTAACGAATTCTACTTCGGAACCTCATTCCAGCTCCTCAAGTTTATCTCAGTCGGAATGAATGCCGGTTATTTATTTGGCGATCTGAACCGGGTACGTTCCATCGATGTCCCGGATGCCACAGTTGCCAGTACAAAGATCACTGAAGACTTCATTGCCAGCGATTTTCGTTACCGGCTTGGTCTGCAGGTTTATCCCGGATTTACTTCGGAAAAAGGACATTTGCACCAATTTATTTTGGGAGCCATTTACGACATTGAAACTGACATAAAGATCAATTATGAATCGATTACCAACAGGAATTTTCCTTCTCATGTGGCAAATCCGATTGTCGACACTTTTAATATAATCAGCGATTCGACAACCTACCTGAAACTGCCTGTAAAATTTGGAATTGGATTAACATACAATTACGATAATCGCATTTTTATTACTGCAGAATACTCGCGGCAAAATTTTTCGAAAGGAATAGGAATTCAGCACCTGGTCGACCTGGGTGATTATTCTTCGTACCGTTTTGGTGCAGAGTATATCCCGAAGCCGATGACAGACCGGACAAGGGCAAAATATTACCAACGCATGCACTACCGTTTAGGTGCGCATTATACAAATACCTACCTTATTCTTACCGAACATCAGATCACCGATTATGGTATAAGCATAGGTGTGGGATTACCCTGGCGTAATCAGCAGAAATTATTTACGAATACCACGTTCAATCTGAGTTATGAATTCGGAAAGAGGGGCACCACCGATTTCGGACTGATAAATGAATACTATCATATTTTTACAGTGGGTATAACATTGCACGATTTTTGGTTCCTTAAACCAAAATACGATTAAAGTCGGATGAAGAAAATGAACGTTTATAAGAAAATTAGTATTGCAGGATTTTGTCTGATGACTTTTTTTTCATTGGCTGACGGACAAAAAGGTGTTGAAGATGGCTCTAAATACGGGCATGGGAAAGATAGCATTGAATGTATCAGGAATCTCTCTATTTCCCACGATTTTGTTAAACAGGATAATTTCATGATTGCCATGCCCTATTGGAAGAAAGCCTTTGACGAATGCCCGCTGGGATCAAAGAATATATATCTTGACGGGGTAAAAATTTATAAATATTTGCTGGATATGGCTCCGGCTGAATCAGAAACCGATAATTTAATCGATACACTTATGCTGATTTATGACCGGCGTCTGCAATATTTTGGTGAAGTAGCGAATGTTCGTGGAAGGCAGGGAGTTGATCTGCTTCGGTATGGAAGAAATGAAACCGGTAATATTCAAAGGGCATACAATTATTTAAAAGAGGCGATAGAAATCGATAAAGTATCAACATCCGAACCCGTTTTGGCAAGTTATTTTTCCTCATCAATTATACTTTACCAAAACGGAATTTTTCAGGCCGATATATTAATCCGGGACTATCTTCTGGTATCGGATCTGATCGATCGGAAAATAGCAAGAAGACCAACCGCAGAACTGACTGAAATTAAAAATGCTATCGATAATAATTTTGTTACACAGGGCCCGGGAAACTGCGAAACATTAATTTCATTTTTCTCAAAAGAGATCCCCGATAAAAAAACAGATGTGAACTTCT
>CAYUAV010000425.1:0-4069 GCA_964442665.1 uncultured Bacteroidales bacterium | reverse complement strand
TGGGGAGTAAATAGGGAAAGTAGTCAGGAGTCAGGAATTCATTCTTCATTTTTCATTCTTCATTCTTCATTTTTCATTCTTCATTTTTCATTTTTCATTCTTCATTTTTCATTCTTCATTCTTCATTGAGTATACCTGTAGTATAGTTATAGTATAGAAATAACACGGTCAACCTTAATTAGGCATTGACTCACCGGCAACCAGCACCCGGCAGCCGGCAACCAGCAACTCACCACAGATCACGCATCACCAACCACCGGATACAACCTTTCTGACTTTCAACTAAACAACTCAACGTCACCACATCTAAACCCCTTAACTATTAAAAAAATAATCCGGAAAATTTATCAGATACACCGTATCGGTGGCCCGGGTAAGTGCTGTATACAACCACCGCAGGTATTCCCTGTCGATACGCTCCTTTGGGATATACCCCTGATCGATAAAAACCGATTTCCACTGTCCTCCCTGCGATTTATGACAGGTTACCGCATATGCATATTTTACCTGTATGGCATTAAAATATTCGTTGTTCCTGACACCTTCATATTGTTTGCGTTTCGGTTTCAGCCCGGCATAATCTTCAAGAACCGAATAAAACATTGCCTTGTTTTTCTCGCTGCTGAGAGCGGGGGTTTCCTCGTGCAACACATCCAGTAAAAGCAGTGCTTCGATTTCGACATTATAATCGATAAGCCGTATTGTGCAATCGGCATACCTGTAGCCGTATAATTGATAATATTTATGTATACGAACCACTTCAACAATATCGCCATTAGCGATGAAATCGAGATCCGCATCTTCCTTTATCCAGAAGTAATTGTTTCTGACCACCATCAGCAGGTCGCCGCGTACAAGTTCTTCTTCCCTGCATAGAATGGATTGCCTGATACCCTCGTTATATTTATTCGCCCGTTTATTCGACCGGTTCACTACAATGGTTTCCTCAAGTCCGGGCCTGTCATAATTTCCGCTGAGGATTTCCATCAACTCTTCTCCGGAAACCCTGTTGATATCGGTATAACCATCGATTGTAAACAGAGGTAATGAATAATCATTACTATCCAGCTTCGCCCGGATGTTGGTGGCATTATACAATACCCCCGAATCTTTTTTTTGCCTGACAACTTCCGATAGCATTTCAGTTACGATATTCTCCGTATACCCTCCCAGGTTTGCTACCGAAAGTGCCGGACTGATTTCCATTCCTACAGGCGGAAGCTGGGCTGTATCGCCAACCAGGATAAGTTTGCATCCTTTCCCGTTATAAACATACTCGATGAGATCGTCGAGCAGATAGCCCGATCCGAAAGCAACCCCCTCCTGTTGCTGATTGGAGATCATGGAAGCTTCATCGACAATAAATATAGTGCGGGTATGCAGGTTCCTGTCGAGAACAAACTTACCCATTCCGTCTTTGGATGATTTCTGCCGGTAAATTTTTTTATGGATAGTCTGCGACTGGTGCCCGGAATATGCAGCGAACACCTTTGCGGCTCTTCCCGTCGGGGCCAGTAATACAGCTTTCATTTTCACCTCATCGAGCATTTCAACATAAGCGCTTAGCATGGTCGTTTTTCCTGTACCCGCATAACCTGTAACTAAAAGGAGGCAATCCTCGCCTGAATCGAGAGTAAACAAAGCTAGCGTTTCGATAAGTCGCTCCTGCGAAGGAGTAAGGATATCGGTCAGTTGTTTTCTGATTAGCGACGATATATGTTTTGCCAGCATTCGTTTATCAAATAAATGAATACGCTCTCTAATCTAATTTTTTTTTATAAATTCGCACCAACTTGAAGGAAATACTAATACAAAAAAAATCAACCATGTTCGTATATACAGTAATAATTCTTCTGATAGCTCTCCTGCTGGGTGCAATCACAGTTTTTATTGTACACCGGAAACCTCATTTGAGGGTTATTTTCCATGTTATATTCATCGTACTGATCGTCGCTCTTGCGATTTTTTTGGTAGCACGGATCATGCAGCCTATTAACTTCAAAAAAGAACGTATTAAAAGAGAAAATGCAACCATTGAACGTCTCAAAGATATCCGTTCGGCCCAGGAAGCATTCAAAAATAAGTATGGCAAATATACAGCCAGTTTCGATACGCTTGTCAATTTCATTAAAACCGATTCGTTCGAACTGCCGGGTTATAATATTGTAGGCGACTGG
Organism: uncultured Bacteroidales bacterium; assembly: GCA_964442665.1. Classification (GTDB taxonomy): domain Bacteria; phylum Bacteroidota; class Bacteroidia; order Bacteroidales; family UBA10428; genus UBA10428. The sequence goes on along the minus strand of CAYUAV010000425.1, from coordinate 1,892 downwards.
GACCCGGATGCCATGACCAAAGCCGAAGCTATCAGGAAAGGATTAATTGAAAAGACCATCACCAAGAAAAGCGTGAGGGATTCCCTTTTCAGTCCGGAATACGATGTCGATGATATCCGGTATATACCCTACACCGATAAAAAACAGTTTACCATGGGAGCCGGTGAAGTTGAAACCGGTTCGCAGGTCAAGGTGAAAGTATTCGAGGCCTATGCACTGTATGACGATCTGTTTCACGACATGGACCGGCAGGAAGTAATCAACTATAAGGACCAGCGATATAAAATTACGGGATTCGACGGTGTCAAGGTCGGATCGCTGACCGAGGCCAATAATAATGCCGGGAACTGGGAAAAATAAACAGCACCATCGCTGATGCCTGAAATTAACCTGGTCGATGCTGATTTAAAAAATTATTATGATACTGCTGAAATATCCATTCAGGTTAATCTGAATGGATTTTCTTTTTGCATCCATTCAACCGACGACAATCGTATCCATGCATTCAGGCAATACAGTTTCCGGCAGGTATTGCTCCAGGAAGATCTTCTGAATAATATTAGTGATATCCTCTATAAAGATGATCTGCTTCGTCTTCACTATAAAAAAGTACGTGTAATTTATACGGGACGAAAATCGACCCTGGTACCCGATGAGTTCTTCAGTATGGATAAACTGAAATCCATACTTGAGTTCAACCAGCCCATTGACGACCTCGACGAAATACATTATAATGCAATAGCAGGCTGCCGGTCGCAGCTGGCTTTCACCATTCCTACCTATTTTGCCGGACTTATTACCGATAAATTTCCCGGGGCCGGTTTTTACAGTCAGGCCAGTCCGTTATTGACTTATTCCCTTTCGGGCGAAGAGAAAGCACTGACCGGTTCGGTAATCGTTCAATTGAATAAAGACTTCTTTGATATCATTGTTAACGCCGAAAACAGGCTGAAACTCTACAATACCTTTTTATATGTCGATGCTTCCGACCTGCTGTATTTTATACTGTATGTATGCAGGCAGCTGAAGATCGACACGAAGCAAACGCCGTTTTATTTTACAGGGGAGTATAGCTCCGACGATGCACTGATCAGGGAAATCAGACCGTACATTCCTCTCATTCAGTCGATCGAGAAACCGGATTACCTGTTGCAGAGTACCGTACTGAAAAAGCTCGATCCGGACCGTTTCTTTTCTGTTTTGTATTTGGTAATGTGCGTATAGTAAGTGGTAAATACAAGGGGAGGCATATACCGGTCCGTAAGGATTTTCCTTCGCGGCCCACAACCGATTTTGCCAAGGAGGGCCTCTTCAATGTCCTGAATAATCATTTCGATTTCGAAGAAATAACAGTGCTCGACCTGTTCGCAGGTACGGGAAGTATCAGCTATGAATTTGCCTCGCGTGGCTCCGGGGTCGACTTGGTCGATATCGATCACCGTTCCATTGCCTTTATCAGACAGACTATCGACACCCTGAAATTCGACAATATACGTCCCTACAGGGCCGATGTTTTCAACGTCATCCGGAACCTGGAAAAGCAGTACGATATCATTTTTGCCGATCCTCCTTACCAGCTGGATACCCTTGCTACACTGCCTGACCTGGTTTTCAGCACCACCCTGCTCAAACCCGGAGGATGGTTTATACTGGAACATTCGGCCCGGCATAAATTTGGTCAGCACAGCCACTTTCGCGAAACCCGCAATTACGGAAGCGTATGTTTCAGTATTTTTGAATAAGGACAGTACAATACCAAAAATTCAATACAGATATTTGCTTGTAATAAAATATGCACTATTTTTGTGGCGCCTTATAAAAGGTCTGGTAGTTCAGCTGGTTAGAATACGTGCCTGTCACGCACGGGGTCGCGGGTTCGAGTCCCGTCCAGA
>CAYUAV010000424.1:0-4093 GCA_964442665.1 uncultured Bacteroidales bacterium | reverse complement strand
GACGAACTCACCATAAAATCCGTTATTACACATTCTTCGGGTATCCAGACTGATTTATTGAATTATAGTGATCTGGGATACGGAAAATACACCGATGTAATGTGATTTATCAATGATACGTATTTACTGTATCCGGCGGGATTGGTTGAATCGTATTCCAATTCAGGCTATAACATTCTCGGACATCTTATTAAAGAGGTAAGTAAACAGGATTATCCCGATTACATCAAAAACAATATTTTTATTCCGCTTGGGATGAGTCATTCGGGCTTTATTATGGATTCATTAAAAAACAGGACCAGAGTATATTCCGGAGGGCAAAGTATACATGAATACGGGTTCAGAGATATTGCTTCAGGGGGTATTTACACCGATATCAATGATTTTGCCAAATATGCCAAAGGATTACTGGATGCATATAACGGGATGAACTCAACCTGTATTAAAACAACGTCAATTCATAAGATGTTTACCCTGCAACAGGGGAATGTCCTGATTGAATCCAATAAAAAAGGACTGGGATGGTTCATGTTTAAGAACGATTCGGTTTTTGCTGTTACTCATGCAGGCGACGGAGCATTCGGACATGCCGAACTATGCCTGATACCCGATAAAAATGCAGCGGTTATGATTCTGATTAACTCGGCAGAAGGTGAATCCCTGAGAAAAGACTTTTGCTTTAATTTCATTAGTAAATACGGTTTGAGCATTCCTGACATAATTCCTCCGCCGGTTATAAAAGAAATTCATAAAGAAATTGAACCCATATGTTTACCTGATGATATTTTAAAGAAACATGCAGGTGATTATGCTAACGGATTCTCTTATGTAACAATATCTGTCGAAGACAGTAACCTGATAATGCTCAGAGATAACAAATATTACCTGTTGAAAGCGCTCTCTGAAAATGAATTTGTGCCTTGCGAAAAAGCCGGGCAGGATATCCTGTTGCAGAAAGATAATGAAAGATATTGTTTCCTGGATTCCGGCAACTTTCATATTCTGTTTCATAAAGCCGGATATAACGAATCCCGGTTAGGCTATAAGCTTAATGAGTTTAATACGTCATTAATAACTAAAAAACTAGGTGTATATGAGCAGTTTGGTTACCAGTTGTTAGTCGGCGATACGAAATTTAAAGGGGCCGAACTGTCATTGGCCGGGGACAGAGTATTGATATTAAAATTAATTGCTTATGACGGTGAGTTTGCTTTTCCATTAAATGTAATTTCCGGTGAATATGCTGTTACCAGCGGCCTGGGCACTGGATTCGGTTTTACAATACAATTTACGGATGATGAAAAATATGATATCATCGATTTCGGAGGAATAACATTCAGAAAAGAAAAACCCGGGAAGTTTATGCCTGGTAATAAAATTTAACTGACCAAAACATAGCATATTAAAATTAACAGGGTAAATAGCTTGATAATTGATATATTGATTTAAAGGGCCTCCCCTCATACTCTGACGATACATGTCGGGACAGATTGACTATTTTAACCAACCCGGTTCCGGTTTTTATCTTGTTTTTATTGTGGGCTCCTTGATGTAAGCTGGTCTTATTTGAAATGTTTGTTATTTGTTCTTTTTTCCATTCGATGAAAAAAGCCTGCCTGTCATTCAGCAGTTCAGGCAGGAAACCAAAAAATTCCTGGTTAGCCTAAATCGCATCAACATACCCTCCGAGTAATGTTGCATCCTCTATTGTTCTCTTTGTTATTGTTGAATGACGGGGCTACCACAGTCCTGACTGGCTGTGCCGGTCAGGTTGGATTTTTGCCCGTGGCGGCTTCCTTCTTTGCCGAACAGGCAGATTTTACCTCTCTGTCCGTCCTGCCTTAATATTGGCAGTTCAGGCAGGCGGCGTTTTCTTTCAAAAAGAAAATGAAGAATAAGATTGGCATTTGCACATACCTTCGGCAATGAACTTGATTTCTTCTAACTACCGTAACCCTTATACAAATGCAATTAAAAACGATTGACTAACGAAAATAACCGGGATATGGGGTGAAGCCTTATATTTCCCAGGTCATTAAAAAACCATCAGTATGAGTATGAATTGTAAACACTTCAACCTTACCCGACGCTTCGGTCAGGAAAGGCTCTTCATCGGGCGGGAATATTTCGCACCTGCCTGAAAGAATTACTTGCTTTTCTGAAAGCTGTAAATTTTTTATACCAGAATTAGTAAGATATCATGTGAGTTGTTAATAATTTTTACAGGATACTTTTTAGCACACCGGTGAATTGTAATATCTTAATTCAATATTAATTCAAGTTTATAACCATGAAAAAACAACTATGTCTGATTATTTTGTTTATCGGCTTTGCCGGTACCGCTTTCTGTCAATTTCCCGAGGATGACCTGAGCCAGCAGGTAAAAAGGATTTATACCGAATTGGGGTCCAGGGATTTCTTCTCCGTATTCCAGGTTGTATTAGGAGAAAGCAGGGCAGATAATGCTGAGACAGGCGGTGAATTCCCGGGTGAAATACCTGAATTTGACTCTTACATGTTTTTCGGAAGTTCCGGAAACACCCTTTCATTACTCAATTACTGGTTCACGGGATATACAATCATCTCGATCTGTAATACAATTTTAGAAACGGCACCGGAGAGTGATCTGGATGAAGCCGTGAAACAACGATATATTGCCGAGACCAAATTTATCAGATCACTGGTCATATTAACTTTGGCAAACACCTTTGGAGAAATTCCTTATCCTACCGGGAGTTTTGACTGGCCGCTGGGCGGATTTTATAACGATTTTGATTATTCCAATAAGGTTACGGGCGAAGTAATGAGCCTGTACGAGATTTATAAACAGATAGAGACTGACCTCGTTGAAATAATTGGAAATTTACCTGCCAGGAGTGAACTTGATGAGGAAAACGTTTTTCGTGCCACATCGGGTGCAGCCGAAGTGCTTTTGGGGAAAGTTATACTTTATGGCTCCTGCTTTGCCGCAAATTATCCCGGTGATCCCCGTTTTGAAGGATTTACGGAACAACGGTTTGACGATGCCCTTACCCATCTCGAAAATGTAATAAACTCGAGTGAATATGCATTGCTCAGTGGTGAATTTGATACCTGGTGGAGCGGATCGCCTTTATATCCCGGTCAGACACCTGCTTACAGGGCGCTCTTTAATGCAAGTCAGAACGGAAGTGAAGAATCAGTATTTGCAGCCTGTAATATTGCACTCGGGGAAGGCTGGCTGCCATATCGGGGTCTGGCTCATACGATGTATTCAACAGTCCGGTATTATAGAAGGGAAGGTATGGATGAATACTTAGGCTGGGGGATTAATATTCCTTCGCAGTACCTGATTGACGCTTTTGGGCAGGAAACGGGAACAGTGCCTGCCGACGATCCGAGATTTGCTGTTACCGTCGGGCAGGAGGGGGATTCTGTCTTAACTTATTATGGGTGGTACCCTATGACTTTTAAGAATAGAATGATAGCAGCCAACAGGAAGTGGGAATGCTCTCCTGATGAATTCTGGAATGTATGGGATACATGGCTGGATTCACCTCTCGATTTTCCACTGATACGTTATGCCGATGTATTGCTCTTTGCTGCTGAAGCCGGATTGCTGGCAGGAGATTCGGTCAAGGCCTTAACATATACAAATATGGTTCGGCAAAGAGCCCGTGAATCGGGGCAATCAGGTATGCCTGAGGAATTAACAACTATAACTTATGAGGATATCATGTTAGAGCGACGCGTTGAGCTGGCTTTGGAAGGACATCGTTTTTACGATTTGCTCCGCTGGGGATTACTATTTGAGACCCTTGACGGGAAGTACATTACTTCATTCGATCAGACCGCTACCTTTATTGAAGGAGAAAACGAGTTTATCCACTATTCAGATACACTACTTGCCAACAACCCTTTTGGTATCAGGGACACGAGATCCGGGGGACATGTTAACCTGTTTCCAAATCCGGGTAACGGGAAGGTTTCAGTTCAGTCGGATGAATTAATTATTTCTATAAAAGTAAATACAGTTCAGGGTAAAGAGATCTATAGAGCAGAACGAATACAGGATTATGCCTTACCAATTGATCTTTCATGGATTGAGCCGGGT
>CAYUAV010000423.1:0-4105 GCA_964442665.1 uncultured Bacteroidales bacterium | reverse complement strand
TACCGATTGGACGTATGGTCAGTTGAAACTGATGTGCAAAATGCTCAGGATAAGAACTCCCAGGACAAAGTATCTGGATCAGAAAGAGAAATACGCAGTTTATAGCCGTAAGCGTAAGAAGCTTCGCCAGGAGACCACTGTTCGAACTCGTAGTTTGCTGTATTTGTTAGCAAAACTAATTGACTTGCTTAGTGAAACTGAAGCCCGGTATAAGGGGAGTCTTTTTCTTCCGGATAAGTACAATCAGCGGTTAAAAATCGTCAGACAGGTTTTGGCTCAACAGCAGGAAATGTTCATTACCGGGAAAAGTGTCCCGGAGCGAATTGTAAGTATAGCCAAGTCTTATATAAGGCCTATTGTCAGGGGCAAGGAGACAAAAACAGTAGAGTTCGGGGCGAAAGTAAACATGATCCAGTTCGATGGAATCAATTTTATTGAACATTTAAATTTTAATGCCTTCCACGAAGGAGTACGTCTGCCTCAATCAATACGGTACGGAAGAGAACTCTTTGGAAAGATCACCCATGTCTCGGCAGATGATATTTATGCTACAAATGTTAATAGACGATACTGCTCATCACAAGTAATTACACATAATTTTAAACGCAAAGGAAGAGCAGGTAAATATGAAGATCAGCGGAAGATCATCGCCTATGAATTACGTAAGCAGCGGTCCACTCGTATGGAAGGTAGTTTTGGTACAGAAAAGGAACATTATGGCCTTCAGAAAATCAAAGCCCGTACCGAAAAGAATGAGGTCCTTTTGATCTTTTTCGGGGTACATACTGCAAATGCTGTCAGAATAGCCAAAAGGCTAGCTATCTCAAAGAATTTAAATCTGGCGTCTTAATTATTGACAATCAGGCACATGTATTAGATGCAATGGGTGAGGTATCTGGAAATATTACCTCTTTTGGGTTAAAGCAGCCTTTATTTCTCAGATTTTTACTTAAGAAGAAAAAATGAGCAAAACTCATGATCCTGAATTTTACTCACTTTTAAAATTTTCTCTTACTTCTGAAAATCCCTATTGCGCCTTTGTGATAGGATTCTCATTCTTTAAATACGCCATTCTCATAAGTTCCTTCCTGTACTGTACCATCGGCCCAGGTATATTTTCCTTTACCGTGAAACTGATTATTCCTGAAATAACCTGTATACTTGTCGCCATTGGTATAGAAAAATATCCCGTAGCCATCCTGAACGCCATTTTTCCATTCACCTGTATATTTTGATCCATCGGCCCATACATAGGAACCCTGCCCGTTAAACTGGTCATTTTCCCACATACCATCATAAATATCGCCATCGGGCCGGATTAATTTTCCCATGCCCGAGCGCTGTCCGTCTTTAAAGTTTCCTTCATAAATGTATCCGTTCGCATACACATATTTGCCTGTTCCGTCCTCACAACTTCCCGATACGCATCCGGTTTCCTGGGCGTAGGATGTATACCATGCAAATAGTAAGCTTGAGATTAAGATAATAGATTTCATAGCATGAATGATAATGATTATCTTAAAGATAATCAAAAATCATACAAATCTTTCGTTGAACTAATGAGAATTTATTAAGAATTCCGGATTTGGCGACTTAGTTTTTTAAGGGGAGACTGAAATAAAAGGTTGTGCCTTTTCCGAATGTGCTTTCTGCCCATATTTCACCTCCATGCGATTCAATGAAAGCTTTACATATCATAATTCCAAGTCCCGATCCTCTTTCACCCATTGTTCCGGTAGTCTGAGTTTCTTCCGGATTTTCGAAAATCATTTTAAGCTGTTCGGGGTCCATACCAATGCCATTATCGGTAATTGAAATAACAACACTTTCATCCGTATTTCTCGATGTTATGATTACTTCACTTTTTGGGTGAGAGAATTTAATAGCATTATTCAGAATATTTCGTGATACAGACAGTATCATATTCTTATCGGCTCTGATAAACTGGTCGGGAAGACTGTTAAGAATTTGTATCGATTTACTGGCAGCCAGATGATGAGTATGCTCTATCGTTTTATCGATTAATTCCCTGAGATTGATCAGAGAAAATTCAGGTGCGATGTTCTCTTTGCTGCATTTCGCCCATGTAAGCAAATTTTCCAGTAAATCGTATGTCGAATCGGCAACAGGGAAAAAACTCTCCAATAATTCGCGTGTATCGTCAACATCTGTAATTCCTTCCGATATTACACGTGCAGCGGTTCGGAGTGTTCCAACGGAACTTCTCAAATCATGACTGATCACGGAGAGTAATCGTTCTTTTGAATCGTTGGCAAGCTGAAGCTGGCGCGTTAGTTCCTGGTATATCTTTTGACGCCGGTATACTAAAATCATGATCACGATCATACTAAGAAAAAACAATATACTTACAATGGTCAGAATAAAATACAGCGTCCTCTGTTTCTCAACTAATAATAATTTTGCCTCCTGCTCTTTTACTTTATGCTTCATCTCAAGACCAAGAATGAGCGATTGCTTACTGTTTTCGAGGAGTGTATCCTTAGCTGCATTGTACAACTGTGAATACTCAAAGGCTTTCTTATAATTGCCAGCTTCACTATATATCTGATATAAAATTTTATAGCTGTCTATCGAAAGATCCCGGGCTTTTAATTCATCTGCCAGGGCAATTGATTGCAAAGCATATGTTTCTGCTTCCCATATCCGCTTCATTTTAAGGAAAGTATTTGCAATGAATTGCTGATCGATCGCCATTAAGTATTTTTGATCGTCAATCTTATCGTATTTATAGGCTAAAAGATGATAATAAAGTGCCGAGTCGTATTGACCGGTTTCAAGAAAAACATTGCCTATATTGCTCAGTGAATACGGATCGGCCCTCCCTGTATGCCTGATTTCATATCTATTGGTAATTCGCAGATAATATAACGCCGAGTCGTACATCTTTGATTCAATATATGATCCGCCTATATTGTGCAGGTCGACCATAATTCCTGCCGAATCGCCGCTCAACCGGCTGTAATCAAGAGCTCTTCTGTTATGTTCAAGAGTCTCGGTGAAGTTACCGACATCGGAATGTACCGTGGCTATGCGGTTATGACAAAGACTTAACAATTTGTAATTATTGTCGGCAATATTCAATGCCTCGTATGCCAGCTCAATAGCAGTATTGTGTTCCCCGATCTGGGAATAGAAATCACATTGTTTAAGAATACTTCTTACAATATATCCAGTATCATTTCTTTCTTCTGCAATTTCCCGGGCTTTTGTGGCATACTCAAATGCCTTATCCGGCTGATTTCGTAATAGGACATCGAATAATTCCAGACTTAACGCTATTTTACCACTATCAGTTTGTTCATTTACCAGTATAAGTTGCAGGCTATCGGTAGTTTCTTTCCAACTTTGAGCATTTATTGGAAGCAGAAAAATCAGGAATATATTCCATATAACTGTTATCAGTTTCATGGCTATTGGAATCAGACTGCAAATAAACAAAGATTTATTAAAACTTCCATGTAAAATCTGCAGTATCAGTAACGCGGATCTTTTTTCAACGGAAGTTTTACCATTTTTTGCACCTCTATACTGGGAAATCCGAACTCTTCAACCACTTTTCCGAGGACCAGATAAATACCATTTCCACGAAACGGATATTTTTTAAGTGAATCGGGAAAATTGACCGTATCGAAAAATTCACCTTCCACGTCCAGAAAGCATCCGAAATGCATCCATTCTTTTTTTACCGTACGTACGTTTTTTGTTGTGACCAAATTCCCGAGAATTCTTATGGTTTTCCCGATATTTTTTTTCAGGTGCCGCGTAAATACATTCCCCCGGAAAGGAGTTTCGAGCATATCAAACATACTGACTGATACCGGGAATCCGATCAGTTCCATTTCGTCATACGCATCTTCAATGATTTCCTGTTCCAGTGGGGGCAGTTGAAAAGAGTGGGGTTTCTTGGCAAAAAGTCTTCGTGTTTCTGTTTTCTTTGTGCTTTTACCAAGCAGCATATAAGCTTCCCAAAGGAGTTCCTTTTTTGTTTTTCCGGTGAAACGCAGTGCATTGAGCCGTATAAGGATAACCATCTGCTCATTCCCTATAGGTACTCTCGATACAAAGTCGGGCAAATCTTTAAACG
>CAYUAV010000422.1:0-4106 GCA_964442665.1 uncultured Bacteroidales bacterium | reverse complement strand
TGAACCTCCGGTTTAAACCCGGTGCCCTTTGCAGGTGCTGATATGCTGAGGTATCGCCAGGATTTTCAATTGCCGGACTTTCAAACCAATCATAATATTCCTTAATCCTGATATTCCCATAATCGTACCTTAACCCTGCATGCATTGTTGTTTGCGCAGATAAAGTGAATTTACCATATAAAAATGCACCAATAGCATTCTGTGTAAAGGCCGGGATAATAAATCCCCTGCCTCCAATTCGGTTGTTTTGGTATTCCGAGCTTAATCCGATTGTCAGCGAAATTTTATCGGAAACAACAAAAAAACCTTTCACATTGCCGGAACAAACATCTTTGTCGAACTGAAGCTCCAAATCTCCCGGGAAATGCAAGGTGTCCGGGAATAACGAAGGCATATAACCATGTGCCACATACTGGCTCCATTCCTGTCTGAAGTTGTTCTGGTAACCTAATTCGGCTTCTATGTGGTGCCGGTTAAAATGAAAATTACTTTTCATGATAACCTTAAAATGGTTTACTTCCTGGTAAGGATACTGAATATCCCTGTCGGATTTATCGTGCAAATCTGTATCTACCATACGGGGTTCCAGACCATGAGCGTTGGCAAAAAAGCCACTTCTACTTTTCATGTTACTGAAATATAAACGGTTGGAAATATGCTCCCCGACAGTGCCCACCGAAACATGAATATCCTGTTCGTTACCTGCTGTATTGCGTAACCTGTTTTTATACAAAGGGGCACGGTACGAATATATGTCGACACTATCGGTCGGGACACCATAATCGGCATAATCAGTAAAGGTTGCACGCGATGTAAAATACAGTTTTTTTCTTCGTGCATAAATACCGACTGAAGTACCTAATAAATTGCTGATACTTTTACCGGTTATATCAATTGAGCCTCCCAGGGTATTTTCAGCAGGTATATCATTTTGTTTCAGGTCGATGATCCCTCCAATGGCTTCCGAACCATACATTAACGATGCCGGCCCTTTGATAACCTCTATACGGTCAACAGCATACTGGTCAATTTCCAAACCATGTTCGGCGCCCCATTGCTGGCCTTCGTGCTTTATACCGTTTTCAACCACCACAACCCGGTTAAACCCCAACCCCCGGATAACAGGTTTGGACTGTCCTGAACCTATCTCAATGGCACTTATGCCCGGCAAACGTTCAAGCGACTTCATAAGACTGCCCGATAGGTTGGCTTTTATAAATTGACTGTTTACTACTTCAATGCTCCGTGGGTCTTCTTTTTTGCGGGATTCAGCATAGTTATCTGTTACCACTACCTCATCGAGTGTTTGCAAAAGGGGCTTTAATTGTGCTGCAATATGTTGCATTAGTCTAATGTCAACGGTATCACGGAATTTCTCATACCCCAGAAAGGATATTTCTATAAAATATGTCCCTACAGACAAACCTGGGATTTCGAAGTTACCGTTCCGGTCGGTGACTGTTCCTTTACCTCCATTTAAAATAATATTTGCACCAGGTAAAGGTGAATGATTTTCGTCTGTTACCTGTCCGGTCAATGTATATGCAACCTGGCTGAACATTGTAGCTGGTAAAGTTATAGCCACTACAAAAAGCCCAATTAAAAACTTCATTCGAATGAGTTTATGGGGAGTAAAAAAAATGTAAAAAAACAGGCGTTTTAGCCTAGGAAATTTATGAAATAATGGGAGGGGCCCGTGGAGAAATAAGGTTAACCGAATCGCATATAAAACTTTTGTGATTGGGGTATATTTTTAGTCCCGTATAAAAAAAGTCTACAAATCCAATAGTGTGTGATTTTGGAACATCGTTAACGGAGAATTCATATTCGCAAATAAGGCAATGCTCAATATTTACATTAGAAATAGTTGTACCCTTATGCGCCTTGTTACTTTCGGAATTAAAGATGTGATGATGAAACGACTTCACCGTCATGGGGGCAAGAAAAACCAGTAGGTGGAAAGCGATAAGGAAAATAATATTTTGCTTAGGTTTTATCATTTGCCCATAAAAAGCTGTATATGTTCCAGATTACAGGTTTTGCACAATCCTTTTATTACTACATCGCATTGCCGGGTAGTAAATCCTTTTGGTAACTGATAGGTTTGTGTCTTAACATCATCAAGGCAAATAAGGACATTACACTTATAGCAAAAAAAATGGACATGGTTGGTTTTATGATGGTGCTTTTCTTCACAGTGGTTTAAGGCATATTTAACTGTTACGTTGTCTACAACAATACGATGAATAATGCCTGTTTTCATCAAAGTTTGTACGCTACGATAAAAAGTTATCCGGTCGTACATATCTCCCATCTTTTCTTTAACTTCGTTTTCAGATAAAGGTAATGTACTCTCTTGTAATGCCCGGATAATAGCCACACGTGGCGTAGTCTTTTTTAACTGATGGTTTTGTAATATTTCTACCGCATTCACTTCTTTTAAGTCCTTAAATTGAAATATAATAACAATATTTCAAGTGTAACATTGTTGCAAATAAAGAGTAAAAAAAGAGTTATTACAAGGATTAATTCAAAAATGTTATAACCGAATTTTTATTTTGGAATATTATTTCACCATTGATTTCAATACTATTACCCTTAAAAGCAGAAATATTCTATTCTCTCAGGTTTTCATATTTACAGGGAAGAGCGCAAGCAGTTTCAGCTTTTTACTTAAAATTTGGAAATACATACTAAGGGGACATAAGAGAAACTTGAAAATAATGTGAATTCTTTATATCGAACTCGAGTTATTTATTATATCATCGACGATACTAAGGATAAGCTTTTGTGAAACCGGTTTTGTGATGTAAGCGACGGCCCCCGCATTATATGCCTTTTCCTTGTTTTCCCTGTCGTCGAGAGCCGAAACGATTATTACCGGCACACTTCTAAGAACATCACTATTTTTTAATAGACCAAGAACCTCAAAACCGCTTATCCCCGGCATCAATAAATCCAACAATACAAGATCAGGGATAACCTGTTGCATAATTTGCATTGCTTCAGTTCCTGAATCTGCTGTTAGAACAGAATAATCCCGTATTCCCAGTATTTTAGAAAGAAGAAGTACATTTACCGGTTCATCATCCACTACCAATATGGTATATATTCGTTCCATAGTTGAACTAAGTATATAAGTCAACCTGAAAACGTGAGTGATGAAAAAAGGTAACAAGATATTACCCTGAAATTTCTTTTTCATCAGCTGTAATAATACAAGCTGAAACCAATTTAAATCATAGTAAAATTAGTGTAATATGGAACACGTATTCATTTATGCTGAATGATATAGATCATCACTAAACAATATTTATGGAGATAGAAATGATTTTTCCTTGACAATCAGGATTTAACGATCGTGCTTCCAAAAAAGTATGGGTGTTAATAAACATTCTGGTAACATTGCTCAACGTATTTACTATGTAAATAATGATCAAGTGTATGGATCAATTCTTTCATACTATTCAGATCTTTCCGGATATATTTATCTATGCAGTCCCCTGATATTCCTGAAATAGGAATTTCATCCTGCAACATCCCCGATAACAGAACACAATAAAAATCCGAGTAAATTTTTTTCGCCTTTTGAATGAGCTTAATGCCGTCCATACTTTTTAACCGATAGTCAGTTATAAGAACATCCGGATGTCGATTAAAACTATCCAGACAATCACTACTGACCGACTAAAACTATAAGTTTTAATTTTAAGAGGGGCTACTCCCCGAAAGTTTCGCCCCATGTTGTAAGTTTGTTTTGGACAAATAAACCACAACATGGATAAAGATAAGGAGATTCGTTTTGTCGGACAGCTGAACCTATGGATTGACTTTTAAAGAAGTTTTACTGATCGATTCCACAACATTACGGTTAAGAAAGGTTTGCTACCAAGACGAAAACCGTTACGATGAGTTCCTGACCAATAATTTTGAGATTAGTGCCGAAGAAGTAGCTTTTCTTTATAAAAAACGATGGGACATAGAAATCATGTTTAAAAAGATGAAACAAAATTTTCAGCTTCATTATTTCTATGGAGAAAACGTAAATGCCATTTATACACAGGTTTGGTGCACATTGATAGCTCAATTGTTATTAACGGTAATTC
>CAYUAV010000421.1:0-4112 GCA_964442665.1 uncultured Bacteroidales bacterium | reverse complement strand
ATGTAATATTTTGCTATGTATAATTTTATTTCAATTTTATTTGCGGGAACCAATTCTTTCATGGTGTTGTAAGTCTGAATCACCTGATCCGATTTACCTTTTTTCTTATAAACCGTGGCAAGAAGATCATAAGCCCTGTAAAATTTAGGGGATTGGGAAATTATGGAATTCAGTATCGTTAACGCCTGATCATTATCTCCGATGGCAGATAGTAAGTTTGCTTTTAAAAACTTTAACTCAATATCTTCTTCATTTTGAGAAATCACGCTGTCTACAATGGATAAAGCTTTTGCTTTCTCTGCTTTTTCTGACTTTGAGTTTACCTGGACTAAAATTGAATTAAGAAGAATTTTCAGAATATACGCATCAATATAATTCGGATCCAAAGCCATTGCCCGCTTTAAATTCTGATCGGCCCTCAGGTAGTATTGACTTTGTATATTATCAGAGGCCAATTGGGTAAAATAAGGGGCCGTATTAGAAAATCGGTCTGTTATGGTATTGAAATTTAAGGCATCTCCGGGGAAGAATTCGGGAATATTGGCAGCTCTCTTTTCGAAAACCAGGTTTTCCAGTATAATTGGCGGTGAATCATAACCATTTTCATCAATATGGGTAAGGTATAACCGTGTATATAAACTTTCAGCTTTGGACGAAAAAACCAACCAGTGCCCGTTAGGTGACCAGGAATGCCAGGAGTTCATATTCTCCGTATTACAATTCATCAGTCGTGCATTCGTTCCATCCGCTTTCATTATATATAATTTGCTATCGGGCTGTAACAGCATAAAATTCTCAGCCTGGCAAAATACAATCCATTTACCGTCGGGGGAATATTTCGGGAAATAATTACTCTTACCGTTAAATGAAGCATCTGTCAGCGGTTTTGGTATACCACCCTTACCGTCGTTAAAATCGACAGCATAAATATCATACTTAAATTCTTTCTGACCGTCTTTAAATTCTTTTACATCGTTAATATTGAGCAAAGCAATGCCGTATTTCCTGACTTTTTCATTGATATACATGTCAGTACGGGTAAACAATACGGTTTTATTATCGGGGGACCAAACCGGGTTACTTTGAACATACTTCGGGTCATTAGCACCCTGAAGCTCACTGAAGGTTTTTGACCCGACGTCGTAAATTCCGATTATACCTTTAATGGGGAAAAAGAGTTGAGAATAGGCCAGGTTATCATCAACAGCCGTAAATACGGATAAGTCCTTAACTGTAGAGAGAACATATTTTCCTGAAGGTGAAATTTGTGAGAGCAGACCAAAGGTAGGGTCACCTTCATCCTTTTTAAAATTGCTCCAGGTTATTATATCCTCGGGTAAAAGTGAACAGGTATCCTGTGCCTGTGTCAGAATATACGAACCCTTGTCATTACCATAATCTACATCCATTGCCAGGGTGGGTCCGTTCGCTGAGAAGGAATGGCAATTGGCACAAACAGGCATGTTATCGAGCATTTTTCTGGGAGCGCCGCCCTGAACACTTCCCATATACCACTCAATGGTGTGTACATTGCGCACGGCGTATGAAAACGGTAAAGTAACCGCTCTGAAAAAAATATCGGCTCCAACGGAATCTTCTGATATTTTAAAAAAATGAGTACTACCGGTATATTCCTTCTCTTTGCTATGAAAACCAATGACTGATAATTGCAGTTTTTCTGAAATGTGATTTCTTTTTAATTCTTCCCAGTCTGACGAATCCGGTTTCCATTCTTCTTTATCGATAAATTTATTCAGAATAATATTCCCAAGGGTATCTGAAATGCAGGCAAACCATGCTGAATTGATTGCAGATGAATCGACCCACTTAAAAGTTGGTGCCTGAAAATCGATGGGGAATAAGGTATTTTTCTCAGGATAATCTATTGTTAATCCCCTTAATTCTATCAGATCATTTAAATAGTCATGGGAGGCTGTTTTAACTCTGGATTTAGTGCAGGATATAGCAGCAACCGCTATTATCAGTAAGGGGAATATTTTTAACGGGAATTTACGCATGTTTTCCACTTTATTTTACCTTGAAAAGTTTATAGAGTAAAAGTATGATTGATTCAATAATTATAGAATACCTATTTCATTGAAAAAAATTAAACTCTTTGAAATCGTATTGAATTAAATGAATCAGGCAACTTAAGATAGTTGTTTTATAAATTAAGAAAGGACTAATTTAGTCAATTAGTCCTTTCTTACCTAAAACTCTATGAATTTACCAGCCGGGATACTGTAAAAGATCCGGGTTTATATTAAGTTCCTCCTGAGGAATGGGGAAGAAATCATTCTTTGGAGAGATGAAAGAAACCGTTACTTCCTGATTATCCAGATAGGAACCGTTCAGTTTTTCTTCTGCTATATTCCAGCGTACCAGATCAAAAAACCGGTGGCCTTCCATAGCAAGCTCCAGCCTCCTTTCATGTTGTAACATTTCCATGGTTATTGTACCTGTGTAATCAGCCGGACAGGTGTTTCCTACAGCACCGCACATCCTTGCCCTTGTTCTGACCATATTTATATAGGTTCGGGCCTTTTCATTATTACCCGCCATAATTGCAGCCTCGGCTGCGAGTAAAACCACATCGGCATACCTTAGCATTCTGTTATTAAAGGGTGCTTCCTGCCAGGTAGGACCGTATGCCAGAAACTCATCATAGGAACATTCATACTTTGCCGAAAAGGAACGTGTTTTGTTTCCCCAGTTTCCATCGTATGTATAGCAGATCTGTGCCCAATAAGCTCCACCATCGGTAGTCCCTAATTGAATAGAATCGTTAGTACCGGCAACCCTGTCGGTATGGATAGTGGTATTGAAACGGGGATCAGCGGGTGAATCAGTTCCATATAAAGGATCGCCAGGTTGGCGTTCTTCCTGTAAAAATTCATTAATCAGGTCTACACTGGGAATATTAAAGCCCCACATTGATGTTTCAGCCGGGTCGCTACTAGTCGGGTCATAAACCCATCTCGCACTTGTCCAGAATACCATTGACGATCCACGGGCTTTAAGCCATCCTAATCCATAGTAACCACACTGAATGTCAAAGACTGATTCCTTCGAATTATCGCCGGCTGTGGTCCAGACAAATCGATATCCGTCAGTATTTCCTCTCCATGATTGATATTCTTTACTGCCATCAATCCCCACTAACTCATATTGACCCGAGTTAATAACGCTTTCGGCTGCAGACAATGCTTCTGACCATTTTTCGGTAAGATCCTTAAAGCGGCTCTCGCCCGAAAATACCAGGGAATATCTATCATCCGGATGGTAATGTGCATAGGACGATTCAAAAACAAGTACTTTTGCCAGTAATCCCTGGGCCGCTCCTTTTGTAGCACGTCCTATGTCTGACGCAGGCCATGATGCAGGAAGTATTTCAGCAGCATCGGCTAAGTCTTTTTCCATCAGGTCAAATGTACTTCTGAGTGAAGATCTTGTCAGAAAATACTCATTACCACCCAGGACATGATCTGCAAGGGGTACTTCGCCGTAAATCTGCACCAGGTAGAAAAATGCCAGTGCCCTCAGGAACTTAACTTCAGCAAGACGTCGTGAAATAAATGCTTCCGTGGCTGCCGGATCTTTTTCCGGTATACCGGGCAAATTTTCCAACGCCATATTGGCATAAAAGATCAACTTATATAAAATTCCATAGGGTTGAGGTAAACCCCCGGCTTGTGACGGAGAGAACGTGAAGTTATCTATATCCTGCCAATCGGCAACG
Source organism: uncultured Bacteroidales bacterium (assembly GCA_964442665.1). Lineage (GTDB taxonomy): Bacteria > Bacteroidota > Bacteroidia > Bacteroidales > UBA10428 > UBA10428. Next base: position 373 of record CAYUAV010000421.1, on the reverse strand, counting down.
TCAAAGGGTGTGGCCCCTCCTGCTTCGGCATCATCGGAAGCCACACTTCCCAGATCGGCTAATATCCACATATCCCAGACCTGCATATAGTTCAGCATTCCGTATACGGCAGTCACAGCCTGTTCAGCATCCGACACGCTCGCATAAAAAGATTCACTGTTGATTATTCCCTTCGGGGATACATTCAAGAAATCCTTATCACAACTTAAAGTGAATATAAGTAGTATGAAAAGGAAACCTGTCTTTAATAGTATATTTTTCATGGATCAATAATTTTTACACATTAAAATTCTAGGTTAATTCCAACCGTATACATTCTGCTTTGCGGATACCCTGCAATATCAATTCCTGCTATTCTTGGATTGGTACTGCT
>CAYUAV010000420.1:0-4114 GCA_964442665.1 uncultured Bacteroidales bacterium | reverse complement strand
TGTTAAAAACACCAGAACACGCTGGGGCAGCTGTTCGGCCCGGAATAATATCAACCTCAACCTTCAGCTTATGAGGCTTCCGGACCGGTTAATCGATTATATCATATTGCACGAGTTGACTCATACCGTTCATAAAAACCATCAAAAGTCGTTTTGGAACAGAATGGAAACTATAATGCCGGGAGCCCGGAAAATAGATAAAGAATTGAATATGTATCATCTGGAGTACTGGTAAGGCTGTTAATCTTAAAAAAATGAAAAAATACATTGAATTTCAGCAGGTTTTATAATTTCTGGCAATGTTTTTGTATTATTGCACCCGGAACTTAAACTTCTTAAAACCTCTATTAATTCACAATTCATTGCGATCTTTTCTCATTATTATATTATTATCAGGCGGAATCAGTGTTCTGGGCCAGAATGCTAAAAATTATATGAAGGCTGCAGAACAGTTTATACTGAATGGTTACTATGAAGATGCCATCGAACAATATAATCAGGCACTTGCCCTTGAACCCGAAAACGGAAAAGCTTACGAAGAACGAGCCAGCGCCTATCGGCAGATCGATTCGTATGAGAAGGCTGCAGACGATTATAAAAATGCAGCAGTTTTCGCTGTAAACCCGGCTGAAAACTATTATGCAGCCGCTCAATTGTTCTTTTCAATTAATCGTCTGAAACAAGCCGGTGAAACCGTTGCAAAGGCCATTGAGCAAAAATCAAAGTTCCATGAAGCTTTTGTGCTTCAATGCCGGATATACCTCTCACTTGAAAATTACACGAAGGCACAGCAGGCAGCAGTTAACGCTATCGATGCCAAGAGTACCGCCTATGCACAATACCTGAAAGGATTATCTGAATTTAAACTGGGAAACCTCTCACAGGCTGAGCAGGATCTTGAAAAAGCCATTATCAAAGATAAAATGCTTTTCGAAGCCTATCTTGTACTGGCAGAAGTACAGTTTATAAATAATAAATCACGTTATGCACTTGAAAACTGCAATTATGTATTGGCAAACAAACGTGATAACATTGAAGCATTAGTACTGCGGAGTAAAATATACTCTGTACAAAAAGAATATCCCAAAGCCATTAATGATATTTCAAAAGCGCTGACTATCGATTCTGTTAGTCCGGATCTGTATATTCAGCGTGGAAAATACTATTACGATTTTTCACAATTCCAGAATGCCATTTTCGATTTTAGCACCGCCCTCGAACTCGACATGCTCAATGCCCGGGCTCTCAAATGCCGAGCTGATGCTTATGAACGGATTGGGTCAAAATCGAAAGCCTCCTCCGATTTATCCTTATTGCTGACGCTATATGACAAATCGGATGCGAATGAAACAGCGAGTATTGAAAAAAGAATTTTTGACTTGAACCGGGAATCGGATAGACCTTCTATTCTGTTAATAAATCCTGTATTAAATAACAACCTCGATGTACTTATTCCCGATGATGCGGAATCGGTAGATATAACGGTTAAAGTTGAGGATGCCAGCAATTTGCAGTTTTTCAAGATCAATAATGATACATTACTGAATAATCCTCAGGGTTCGCGAAAAAAGGAGTTTGATTTGCTGGTACACACAAAAAATCTTGAATTCCTTACACTTTCGGCTTTAGATATTTATGATAATTCCAGTACGATAAGCTATGCAGTTGAGCGAATTGAAACCCATGCTCCCCGGATTACGCTTTTTAATCCCTATGTCGGTGACGATGGAATTATTATTCTAAGTAGTGACGATAAGTATCTGTACCTTGAGGGTCGTATCGAAGATGAAAGTTTAATCTCCAATATCCGTATTGATGAAGTGACAGCAAGCTTTGCTCCGGGTGATATTAATCCCAGATTTACTGCCACACTGGATATCACCAAAAAAACACGGATGAAAGTTATTGCAACTGATATATATGGTAACAACATCGAACAGGAATATCTTTTTAAACGCGATGGTCGTATCCTGGCCAATGATAGTCCCATGGGGAAGACCTGGGTTATTCTTATCGAAAATTCGGAATATAAAGAATTTACTAACCTTACTTCACCTGAAAAAGATATTCAGCTGATGCAACAGGCACTGGGACGTTATAAAGTCAATAAAATAATTGTAAAGCGAAATCTTACGAAACGGGAAATGGAGCGTTTCTTCTCCATCGACCTGCGCGATCTTGTCCGGGCCAATCAGGTTAATTCACTTTTTATCTGGTTCGCCGGTCATGGTGTTAATAATAATGGTATAGGTTACTGGATACCCTCCGATGCCAGGACTGATGTTGAATTTAGCTATTTCAATATAAATGCGCTAAAAGCGTCACTGTATTCCTATACTTCTCTCACCCACATTTTAATCGTAAGCGATGCCTGCGAAACAGGCCCCGGATTCTGCACAGCAATGCGCGGGCCCATAGAAGGAGTGGCTTGTTCAAATACCCAGCTGGCCCTTAAAAAATCCGCACAGGTTTTAACTTCTTCCGGTTCGGGATATGCCTATGACAATTCGCTCTTTACAAGAGCCTTTGCTAATGCATTGCTAAACAATGAGGACGATTGCTCATCGGTAAATGATATAGCAAAACGGGTAAGCCTGATCATGCAAAATTCCTCTTCGCAAAAACCGGAATTTGGACGCATCTCAGGTATCGAAGATGAGATGGGTACTTTTTTCTTTATCACACGCTGATCGCTTAACAAAGTATTCATTTCTTACATGTTGCTGATCGATTTGACTATACTTATTAATCCCTGCTATTTATTATCAATCTAAATTTCTTCCCGGCTACCGGGTAGTACCTTCCTTAACTGTATTATATATATAAAATATTTCATTACAGAACATGAAACTTGATTTGAGTGAAATACTGATACTCTTCACGGTAGCCCAGTTATTTTTATTTTCATTCATACTAATTTTACTTAAGAGCAACCGAAAAATCAGTAATAACCTGCTTGGATTGTTTTTTTTATCCCTGATTCTCAATGTTTCAAATCTCCTTTTATTTCGTGTTGGAGGTTTTGCAAAACAATATGTAATATACCTCCTCTATCTCGGATCACCATTTGCATTTCTCTACGCTCCATTATTTTATTTATACTTACGATCACTCACCACAACAAATTATAAATTTAAACTTTTAACTTTTTTTCATGGCTTTCCCTTCATTATTCTTTTTGCCTATATCCTTTTTGCATATACTCTGCGTTCAGGAGAAGAAAAAAAAGAAATTCTTGATACGGGAGGTATATTTTCACATATCTGGTATATCATATTAACCGCAATTCTGCATATCCAGGTAATTTTTTATTTTATCATTTCATTCAGACGTATAGCTTTTTACAAAAGACGGATCAGGAATTTTTCCTCATCGGGCTCCCTGGCAAATCTGAACTGGATACGATCGATTATTGGCGGACTTATTTGTCTATGGCTCATTGATTTTTCCCGCTATCTCACAGGACTTTATTCCAAAAATATCAAATCAGGGATTGAAATATTCCTGTTCCTGGGATTTATTATTTTCTGCTATTATTTTATTTACAAAGCATTAAAACAACCCTTACTCCTTATAAACACCGAAAATTCAGGTGATACAAAGAAAAAATCTCTTTCACAACTCTCATATGAGAATTATCTTCAGAAACTGGTAGGTTATATGGAAAAAGCAAGGCCATACCTTAATGCCGAACTCACCTTATTAGATCTTTCGAAGAATTGTGGTATTCCGGTACGCTCCTTGTCGGAGGTTATTAAAAAATCGTTCGGCTGCAATTTTTACGATTTCGTTAATTTATACCGCATAAAGGAATCGGAAAAATTGCTGAGTTCATCCGATTTTAAGAAAACCATTCTGGAAGTACTCTTTGAAGCGGGTTTTAATAGTAAATCGTCGTTTAATAAGGCCTTTAAAAAGCAAAAAGGAATGACTCCCAGTGAATTCAGAAGAAATTTTCAGTATTCCACTATGCTGGAAGCAGGATAATTCTTTGTCAAGTAAATAATACTGATGATTTTTTAATAATACGAATTCGTCGCCTATCCAACGTTAAACAGCACACCTGGTTTGACCATGGAGCGAATGGAAGCTATTACACTGTCGGCATCGAAAC
>CAYUAV010000419.1:0-4119 GCA_964442665.1 uncultured Bacteroidales bacterium | reverse complement strand
ATGAATGGCATTGAGGCACTTACAGAGCTCCGAAAGCTGGGTATAACAATCCCGGTAATTGCGCAGACCGCATATGCTTTCGCAGATGAAATCAGAAGAATTAAAAGCGAAGGATTCACTGATTATATTGCAAAACCGATTAACGCAAGCGATCTTTTCATATTAATCAATAAATATCTGTAAACCACATACAGAGTCGGTTTAGACACAATCACACTTTCGGGGATCAAATTATCTTTGTAATAAGTGAGGAAAAGTATATTTTTGGGCACATCCGATTTGTATTGTAATGAGTATACTGATCAATAAAAACTCAAAGATCCTTATCCAGGGCTTCACCGGAAGCGAGGGTACATTTCATGCCCGGCAGATGATCGATTACGGAACTCAGGTAACCGGAGGAGTAACTCCCGGGAAAGGAGGTCAGACACATCTGGGGAAACCGGTATTTAATACGGTACAGGAGGCCGTTGAAATAACAGGGGCAGATGTATCGGTTATTTTTGTGCCTCCTTCCTTTGCGGCCGATGCCATTATCGAAGCCAGCGATGCCGGGATACATGTTATCGTATGTATTACTGAAGGTATCCCGACTTCCGATATGGTCCGGGTTAAATATTTTCTTAATGGAAAGAATTCACGTCTTATTGGTCCGAACTGCCCGGGAATAATTACACCGGGTGAGTCAAAAGTTGGTATTATGCCGGGATTTATCCATCGCAAGGGAAGTGTCGGGGTTGTATCTCGCTCGGGAACATTAACTTATGAAGCGGTTGACCAGATCACGAAAGCCGGTATGGGTCAATCAACTTGCATTGGAATTGGAGGTGATCCTGTTATCGGTACATCAACACTTGATGCCATAAAGCTATTCATGAATGATCCTGAAACTGAAGGAATTGTTATGATCGGGGAAATAGGAGGTACTATGGAATCGGAGGCAGCATATTGGATACGGGAACACGGATCCAAACCTGTGATAGGATTCATTGCCGGTCAGACAGCACCAAAAGGCCGAAGGATGGGACATGCAGGGGCAATTATTGGAGGTAAGGATGATACTGCTTCGGCAAAAATGAATATCATGCAAAAATGCGGAATTCATGTAGTTGAATCACCTGCTGATATTGGAAAGACACTGGTTGAAGCATTAAAGGCAAAGAATCAGAAACAGAAATAAAAAACCCTGCAATAGAAATTACAGGGTTTTGTTCTGTTATTTATGATTAATTCAGGTCATATAACCCGCATGGCCATTCTTTCCAGTTGAGATTTAATATTTAACTTATTTTTAACTGCATTGTCCCGTGCAATTTCAAATCCCATAGTTCCCTGTTCGTTAGTGAGGAAGCTTATTGTTGATCCTTGCCGGGTCATTCCTTTTCGTTCGGTAACGATGAGCACACCGCCGTTTTTCGTCTTTTCGATTACTTCATTTATATTTCCGCTTTGCTGATTTGAAAGATAAATAATTTGATTATAGCCTGATAATTCACTGATATCTTTGTAAAACATTATATTGTATGTTGCATTACCCACTTTCCGGTTTTGTGCCAGATTAAGTAACTCGACATATACACGTTTATCTCCCACAATTGCTACCTGAAATTTAGTTGCAGTAGCACTATTTGGCCAATCGATAAGTTTTGAGAAAATATACAGGCTGTACGCGATAAAACGCTCCGATGATGAAACCTCCAATGCCTGCTGTGCTGCTGCTTTTTCAGATGAGAACAGTAATAGTGACAACACTAAAATTGCAGAGGTGTAAAGTTTAGTCTTTTTAAAAAAAAATTTTAGATTTCCAATTATTTTTTAATCTTTTTACGGCAATGATTCAGAAAGGATTTAAAAAATAATGGAATTTATAGGATCACTTCATCGGAATCTGATATCATTCTTATTCATTCCTTTGAATTATTGAACTTTCTTTATTTATTTTGCCCGCAAATAAAAACTATCCGATATGAAACTACTTGACGGACAAACTGCTGTTGTAACGGGTGCTGCCCGCGGAATAGGAAGGGCCATTGCTCTTCTTTTTGCCCGGGAAGGTGCAAACGTTGCTTTTACCGATTTATGTCTGGATGAAAATACTGAATCGCTGTCGCGGGAAATTGAAACCATGGGCCAAAAAGCAAAAGCTTACGCTTCCGATGCGAGTAAATTTGAAGAAACTCAAAAGGTGGTAAGCAAAATTACAGAAGAATTTGGTACCATCGATATATTGGTTAATAATGCAGGTATCACCATGGATACTTTGTTAATGCGCATGACCGAACAACAATGGGATACAGTTATCAATGTAAATCTGAAATCGGTATTTAATTTTACCAAAGCTGTACAATCTGTAATGCTAAAAAACCGGAAGGGTTCCATTGTTAACCTGAGTTCGGTGGTAGGTGTCCATGGCAATGCGGGCCAGGCAAATTATTCTGCTTCCAAAGCTGGAATCATAGGCTTTACAAAGTCTGTAGCGCAGGAACTTGGCTCGCGGAATATACGTTGTAATGCAGTAGCTCCCGGATTTATTATAACCGAGATGACAGCAAAACTTAGTGACGAACAACGGAAAGCATGGGAAAATTTTATTCCAATGAAGCGGGGTGGAACACCGGAAGAGGTGGCCAATGTTTGCCTGTTCCTTGCTTCCGATCTGGCTTCATATGTGAGCGGCCAGGTTATAAGTATTTGCGGTGCCATGAAGACCTGATATGACATTGAATTCCTATATTTCAAGGTGTGCCTGCATTAATTCAATACACCTTTCTTTATCACTATTGGCGGATGTAGTATTAAATTCCGCATATTTGCTATTTTTGGTTTTTCCAAAACATTGTTGATGACACTTCTCGTTACGATATATCATATATTGATCCAGTTCCCGCATATTTTCAGGGCTATGTGGGAGCATCATCTTACCTGTAAATATAATGCTCCGTTTGTGCTGATAATGAGCATTATCGTTTTCAATTTTATTCTGGAACGTACATTATCAATCCTTAACGCAAAGCGTTATGACACTGAGCTTCCCGAAGAAGTTAACGATGTATACGATAATGAACAATACCTTAAATCACAGGAATATAATAAGGTAAATGAAAGTTTTTCACTGATAACAAGCACGTTTAGTTTTGTTCTTATCGTTACCATTCTGACCTTTCATGTATTTGGATATTTTGATCAGGTAGCCCGATCAGTCACTTCAAATCCGATACTGGTGGCACTTTTGTTTTTTGCTATCATCATGCTTGCCTCCGATATTGTAAATACTCCTTTTGCACTTTACGACACTTTTGTGATCGAGGAAAAGTTTGGTTTTAACAAGACTACTGTTGCTACATTTTTCATCGATAAGCTGAAAGGGTGGTTTTTAGCTGCTGTTATTGGCGGCGGGGTAACTGCACTCATTATCTGGATTTATTTGCTGACCAAACAAATGTTCTGGGTTTATGCCTGGATTGTTGTTACAGGCTTTACGATTTTCATCAACATGTTTTACTCAACACTGATCGTGCCTTTATTTAATAAACAAACTCCTCTCGAAAGCGGACCCTTAAGAGATGCGATACGAACTTTTTGTGATAAAGTCAGTTTTAAACTCGACAATGTTTTTGTTATCGACGGATCGAAACGTTCAACCAAATCGAATGCTTACTTTAGCGGACTTGGATCCAGGAAACGAATTGTACTCTACGATACCCTGATCAATGATCTTTCAACCGATGAAATTGTAGCCGTTCTGGCACACGAAATAGGACATTATAAGAAAAAACATTCACTGGTAAACCTATTGCTGGGTGTAATACTTACCGGAATCACATTGTATGTATTTTCGTTGTTCACTGTTAACCCGATGTTATCGTGGGCACTGGGAGCTAAAGTACATAGTATTCATATGGTAATCCTTGCTTTTGGTATTATCTATAGTCCGATATCGACGGTTGTGGGTTTAGCCCTGAATTATTTATCCAGGTCTTACGAATACCAGGCTGATGAATATGCGAAGAAGCATTTTAATGCAGACGCCTTAATTGCTGCTCTTAAGAAGCTTTCATCAAACAATCTTAGTAATCTTACACCGCATCCGGTGTATGTCTTTTTTCATTATTCACATCC
>CAYUAV010000418.1:0-4126 GCA_964442665.1 uncultured Bacteroidales bacterium | reverse complement strand
TTTTGAAGCGAATTCATATCACGAATACACCTTATCTGTCTCTTTTTTTCCTGGAATTTTATCAGAGCATCTTTTTATCTCTTCCTCCTGCTGGCGTGAAGTTTCCGGCAATATGGCCTTTACCTCCGATGCCTGATAAAATTAACCCTGAATCAAATGAGGATAAAAGAGTTAATGAATTGGTTGAATGCATTAAAAACAGTACCAGTAACGAAATCGATACCAGTAATCTGAATATTGATCTTCCAATAATTTATGCCGCATTTTACAGGATTGCCACAGAATTACATTGTATCTGGCTCGATTTCTATCCGGAACTCGACAAAAATGATTTTGCATATTCTATAATTGAATCCTGTGCTAATGAAACCGGCCAACCTGACTTTCAGCCACCGGGAGATACGGTCAGATCGTCCAAACAATATAGCGCATTAATAAAGAAACAGCTGGTTAGAGTATTGCAACATTCAACACGTAGATTTATATTATTCATTAACGTCAAACTACCAAGCAGAGCCCAATCGAATGTTAATGCCAAAGAGATAATCCGGAAATACCTTAAAGTATTAATAGATGAGAACAAACATTTTAACCGCTATAACAACGTTCGGAAAGACGATATACATTATTTCATTATTGATCAACAGGAATCTTCTGTGCCTCTCAATTTTAAGAAATGGATAAGTGGCCTATTCAATAAGAATGGTATAATAAGAAAAACGATCCGTACAAATAGTATCCCTGATAAATTACCTGAAGAGTTAATTAAGGATATCAACACTTTTGTAAATGTTGGTGTTTTCAAGCGTTTTCTTCTTTCATTGTCTCTTACCCGTAATATAAGCCTGATCTCACTTTTACATTCCTGGGCATTTATTAAAGCTCCTCAGACGCTCTCGGTTGAACTTGATAATGAACCAATCCGGTATTACATGGCAAGGTATTTTCTATACTTATTGAGTAAAAAAGGTTTAATTCGCGATGATAACGGATATTTTGTATATATGACTTCAATCACAAAAACGGCCGTGCAAAATTATTTAAAGAAGGATCTCAGGTATAACGATTATCAACTTTGTTGCAGTGAATCGCACCAGGGTATTGCCGATTGGTATATGAAACTTTTCAGGGCATGTGGTGATATACATGCTGTTTTTGAGGCGGGTTACCATCGCCTTTGTTGCGTGGCCGATGCGTTACGCATAAGAGGTATTAATAAGTATGCTCACGAAAAATCCCGGCTGATCATAACCTCCCTGATTGAAATGGAGTCAGATTTGGAATTGTCTGAAGAAAGTGCTTATAAGAATGTACGCATGTCGACCCTTACACAGAAAATATATAATTTACTGGAGGATATTGAGAAGTTAACCCAACAAAATCAAATTAAAAAAAATGAATGGTATAAATACAAATTGGCAAACATACAATGTAAAATTTATAAGATTAACGAAACCTATAACAACCTTATCTATTCATTTTATAGCAGGAAAAGTAATACAAACAGTATGTTTAAGGATTATTGTTCTAAACCATTAAAACTAAAAAAAGCCCAAAATGATTTGTTTAATATCAGATTTGAGAAAGAAGAGGCATTAAGTCTTTATTCTGAAGCGAAAGAACTAATGTTTCACAGGAACTATGAAGCCTCAGAGAACAAATTCAATGAAGTACTCAGAAAAATGAAATTCGGCAAGGTAATGTCCTTTATAAATACGCGACACGAATCTGAGAAACGGAAGGAAACTACCGAACTACGTTACGAAGTACGTAACTGGATCATGAAAGGGCGGGTAAAATTATTAAAAGATCTTAAAGGACAGGGGACCTTACGCAAAGTACCTCTGTCACAGGATACCCTTACACTAATGGTCAGAATCTTACGTAACTACCAGCATTTAAAACTATTCCAGGCTCAGATTTGTCGATATAAAAATGAATTTCAGGATAAAGAGAAAGAGATTAAGAAATTCACTGATCTGGAAAAATCATATCTGCAACAGGCTGAAAAAGTATATATTTCCGCTACGGAAATTTTACGTTATTTAAAGAATTTAAAAGTTGTCCATAAGTATAATGCATTGATCCGCACAAATACAGGGATTATGCTTTCATGCATGCATCGCCATTTAGAAGCATATCGCCGGTATAACGAGGCATATTCATATCTGAATTTTGGTTTAGTACAAGGAAAGCCACTCGAATTTGCAATTATCGATCTTCGCAGGGCTGAGACATTCTTATTCCGCCTTAGTGAACAACGGGAAAAACAAACTTCCAAAACACCAGATATCACAAAAATTGGATTTTTATTTGATGCAATTGCAAGTGTTGAACGGGCCGAATATAAAATGAGGGGAACAACAGTGAATAGCTGGTGGTTCAATTGGCTTTATGAACTGCAACTGAATATTTGCAACGAGATTGCAGCTATGCGAAAAGAACTCAAGACAGATCCAACTTTCGAGGGTAAGGATAAATACGATGCATTTGCCCGGTGTCGTGAATGCGAAGTATGTGGCATACGTTTCAGATACAACCTGGAAGCCGGCATATTGATTGCTGGCAGCGATATGCTGCGTAATGCAAGATATGCAAAATTGAGTAACGATTTTTTAATTACTCATGAATATGACTTCAACAACACTCATAGTACATTAAAAGTGTTAAATGATATCCGCAATAGGATAAAAGAAATTAAAAAACAACTTATTCGTATTACTAAGGATGACCACAAACGAGATGAGTTAATAGTAGAATATGCCGATTTCATCATTTCAGGGAAAATGGATGATCAAATCTCTACAATTGAGACAATAACAGATAAGGAACAGCTTGAGAGAAGTGAAATACAAAATTAAGATCGGATTAGAAATATAGATAATAGAATACCCTTATTATTCTTTAGTATTAACATATAAGTTCTTCATCAATAACTCCGCTACAAATGTTACCTCACCCCTTCCAATAGTGACCAGCATCAGAAAATTCGGTAGTGTCTCAGTTTGAAATTTATTGATTCTCAATATTCTTGATCGGTCAAGAATAGTTTAGTATCTTTGTATATCAAATAATTGATATGGCAAAGATAAAAAGACCAAGAGATTTTAATCAACGTGCTAAACAAATAGTTGACTTAGCTACTGGTGAAATTACAGATAAAAACCCGGATGAAGGTAAAAATCCTGCTGCCGTTGAATTAGGTAGATTAGGTGGTTTAAAAGGAGGTAAAGCACGAGCAGCTAAACTCAGCCCTGAGAGACGCAAAGAAATAGCTAAGAATGCTGCTAAAAAGAGATGGGAAAAAGGAAAGAAAACATAATACATTCAATTAATTTTATCATTACTCCCCTATCTCGAATATCATTAATACTTCTTTATTTCTTCATTAGTTATTAACAATTAGCTTATCAATTCAAATATTATCTGTTAATATATTTTATAGTTAACATGTCAATTATTTGATAATGTGCCATTTAATATATCAGATAAGTGAATGAATATTTCTTAATTCAGATTAAGTTTCTTGCTTGTACTTTTTTTATGTTCAAACTCTTGTATCTTTGAAAAAGAATCTATAATTTTGTTAGTGATAGAATTAAAAAACCTCCCAAGCGTCTAAACAAGAGAGGTTTTAATTCGATACAAATTGGTCGGGGACGTCAGATTTGATGAAGTGAGGGTTCGCACCTAATTTCAGTGGGTTTGATTCCCACCGTCTCCACCTTTTTGTATAACAAATATAAGAATTTATCCAATATTAAACAAATAAATCTAATGACTATGAACTTAATCCAAGAACTCCTAAAGGAAAAAGAATCTCTGAAAAAGAGAATTGAAGCTATTGATTTGCTATTAGCTTCATATAACACTGAAATACAAGAAATACCTAATACAGATAGTAATCCAATGGCTAAATTCCCAAATAATGGTACATTCCTAGAACAACTCATTTACATTATAAAAGCTTATAGAAGATTTCTTCATAATGTAGAAATGATTGATATTATTGCACCCTATTATTTAGATAAAGACAAATTATGGCTACGTAGACGAATTTCTACTGTATTATCAACCGCTAAAAGTAAAGGTGAAATTCCAAATTTAACCAACAAAAACTATTCAA
>CAYUAV010000417.1:0-4131 GCA_964442665.1 uncultured Bacteroidales bacterium | reverse complement strand
TTTTCTTACTAGATTTACATTCCTTCCATACCTCCGATTCTTCAAAACTATTCATTACTTTTATAACTGATTTAGAAAACAAATATAATACCTGAACTTATTTAACTCAATCAACCTAATTATCTTAATCAACCCAATAAAAATAACAAACTACCCCCCAATGGAACTAAATTTCCAACTGTCAACCAACATTACATTCCAGCATATACTCGAAAAGATAGAACATCTTACTTTTCCACCTATCCGGAAAAAAATTAAAACCATACCCTTACAGGAACCTTTTACAGGAGTATGGGCTTTAGAAGGTAAAGAAATAACAGGAGTGGTACTGGCCGATAATAAAGATAACGATATATCGGAGCTTTTTTCATTTTATGTAAAACCTGAGAAGCGCAATCAGAAAATCGGAAGCCAGCTTCTTGCATTGCTGGAGACCAGTCTGCGAAACCAGGGAGTTACCTTTGTGCAGTTACGATACAGGAGTGACTGGAACAGTCTGCCCGTAATTGAAAAATTGTTAAAAAAAAATACCTGGGAAGAACCCATTCTGATACGAATCATTGCCGAAGGAAATATTGAAGCGTATGATAAAGTTATGTGGCCAACTGTTAAGTTCTCATCGGAATACTCTTTTTTACCTTTTGAACAACTATCAGATAAAGACAAGATACAACTTGAGCAATTGACTAAAGAAAATCAGATACAGAAAGAATTCGATCCTTTCCAGCATTTCGATAAAATTTATCAACCGGCAAGTATTTTACTGAAACGTAAAACCCATGTAGTGGGATGGAATATTGCCTACAGGCTTAAGGAGGATACCATCGAATACAATAATCTCTATCTGCTTGACGATTATCGTCGACGGGGCTATGCCATCGGATTACTGCAGCAAAGCTTTGGTGAACAATATAAACATAAGATCCCGAAAGTTACATGGATCATTAATGCGGATAATGGGCCTGTGATGAAAATCATGCAGAAAATTGCCCGCGATTATCTGAGCAAATATATTGAAGTGAAAGCCAGCCGGAAATTTTTGAAGTAAAATATTCCGCATAAATAACAATAAAAATGAGGTTTACAGAAATGCAAACCTCATTTAATTTCCAGGAGTAGAGTTATGCTATTTAATGATTACTTTTTCGGTTACAGGTTCACCATCACTTACAGCCCGTACAATATAGATTCCTGGTGCTGCATTTGGAAGATACAGTTCATATCGTCCGGATTGATTGATACTTTCCGTGGTAAGCAATGAACCTGAAATAGAATACACATCGACCTGTTTCAGCAGGTTCGAACCCGCATTAACGACTATAGTATGATCAAAAGAATAAATGTTGATCAATTCGTCCGTTATATCCGGTTCTATTGCATTGATATGAGGTCCCTGGGTATTTTCAACAAAATATACATTGCCTGTATCATTATATTTAGATCCTACAAACAAATCCAAATCCCCGTCATTGTCAATATCCACAAATTCCGGAACAGGATAATAACCAAAGTTTAGCCCATTAAAGGGATTATCCGGTCCTTCAACTTTTGCGAATGTACCCTGATCATTTTCATAAAAAAGAATCGATCCATACTTTTCACCTATAAATAAATCCAAATCCCCATCTCTATCAAGATCAGCGAAAGTCAAACTTACGGATCCATCAATACCTTCGCCATAAACAAAGTCAAATGGATTATTATTACCGGTTTGTTCCAGGAAAATATCGCTGATGTTTTGATAGTAAGTCACTGTGCCTGCAGTATCCGGCGGAGCAATAATTAAACTTCCAATAGCAAGATCCTCATCATTATCCCCATCAATATCAACAAATGTTGGATCTGATCCTAACAGTATTGTGTCAAAAGGATTATTTATATGTGTGAAATCAATAAAATTGTTTCCTTCACGAACATAATATCGCACTGTGTCAAATCCACTTCCAATTACCAAATCATTATCACCATCACCATCAACATCACCAAATGCCGGTCTGGTATAATATAATAAATCATCTACATTGGAGAAAAGGCTCGCATCTGGTCTTAATTCTAAACCTTCCGGAGTATTTTCATAATATTTTACAGAGCCATAGGTCTGCCCAAGCAAAAGATCCATATCACCGTCGTTATCCATATCGGCAAATGCCGGTGCCGCAGAGTAAATACCTATGATCCCTTCAAACGGATTGGGTTGTCCCCGTTTTTCAGTGAATGTACCTCCATCGTTACGGAAATATCTTAATACGCCGGTGAAGTAATCCCCAATTACCAAATCCAGGTCTCCATCATCATCAACATCAAAAATAACAGGTTTATGAGCCGTATAGGGTAAAGAAATTGCATCGAAGGGATTATTAGCTCCACTCTGTTCGGTAAATACACCTTCTATATTCCTGAAATAGGTAATGGAACCATACCAGTCACCTACAAATAAATCCATATCCCCATCGTCGTCGTAATCGGCAAATGTAGGAGCAGTATTATATCCCATAGGTATAGCCACAACATCGAATGGATTATCCACTCCGGTAAGCTGTGTGAAAACTCCCCCTTCATTCTCAAAATAGAAAACACCATCATACCTGTCGCCCGAAGCCATATCGATATCGTCATCGCCATCGAAATTTACGAAGACCGGATCGGACCAGTTACCCAGGTCTACCCCATTAAAGGGATTATCCAGACCTGTTTGTTCCACAAAAGTACCCCCGTCATTCTCGAAATAATGGAAAGTACCATCTCCGCTTCCAACTACCATATCCGGATCGTCATCACCATCCAGATCAGCCATATCAGGCATGGCATAATTGCCAACATCAATTGAATTGAAGGGATTTGTAACACTTGAATACACTCCATTTTCATTCTCGAAATAATGGATTGTACCATCAAAATTTCCTATGACAATGTCCAAATCACTGTCATCGTCCAAGTCAACAAATACCGGTTTAGCTAAATAACCTGATAGAAAACCCGATAAACTCACCGGGTCATTGAATTGTGCATGTGCTACCGATGCGCTCAGAATCATAGCTACCGCAGCACCTGCCCATTTCAGCTTTTGTTTGCCTGCTAATCGTACCAAGCGATCGTATAACAGTTTCAATCGCCGGATCATCCGGTTCCGGATGTCGCGTGATAGTTCGTAGAACTCTCCGGTACGCATCAATAAACTGATACGCTCCCGGAGATTTAAAAACTTCCTGTAATACTTGTACAGTAAGTTTTGGTTCTGGAAGGATCTTTTTCTCATAAGTTTTATAACTGGTTAATAGATTGTTAATGATTTAATTCAACAAGATACGATTTTGTACCGGAAAAAGAAAGGTAATTTATCATAGAAGATTAACAATAGGGAAATTAAAATGTTTAAAATCTTTCTGAGATATCATTAATAAAATTATTCAAACAAATGAGTATGTGAAAAGAAACGTGTAAGCTTGAATTTATAATGAATTGATGTAACTTTATTAGACCTAACACTTAAAAATGTAGTCAATCATGAAAAAACTTCATTTTTTTATATTCCTGTATTCCTGCATTACAGTGAGCAGTAATTCACTCCTTTTTGCTGAAGACGGATACCGCCTCTGGCTCCGATATAATAAAATTACCGATGCCGGCCTGTTGGAGCAATATCAGGGTGCAGTAAGCCAGGTAGTCGTGGAAGGGACTTCTGAAACCATGATGGCAGTGCATGAAGAACTTAAATCAGGACTTTCAGGACTGCTGGATAAAAAAATTGATTTCGCCGATAAGCCCCTTCCGGGCAATATTCTCGTGGCAGGAACTCCCTTCCGGTCGAAAATGATTGCTTCTCTTGGCATCGATAATCCACTTAAAGCATGTGGAAATGAGGGATTCTATATTTTCACGGTAAATACGGGTAAGTTTAATGCTGTTGTCATTACAGCCAATACCGATGTGGGAGTACTTTACGGTACCTTCAGGTTCCTTCAGTTATTGCAGACCCACACGCCCATAACTGAACTCGATTTGATAAGCAGCCCCAAAATACAGCACCGGTTGCTAAATCATTGGGACAACCTCGACCGGAAGGTCGAAAGAGGCTATGCAGGCTTCTCTTTATGGCATTGGAACACCCTCCCCGATTACATCGATCCGAGA
>CAYUAV010000416.1:0-4143 GCA_964442665.1 uncultured Bacteroidales bacterium | reverse complement strand
AACCAGTTTTTTCAGTATATATTTTTCATTTAGTCCGTTGAGTTTCAGATCAGGATGCAAGCGCGAACAATACTCTACCACACGATGATCCAGAAAGGGATACCTTCCCTCTACCGAATGTGCCATGGCCATTCTGTCTCCCTGCGATGAAAGGAGGTAACCTGACATGAAAATATTTGCTTCCAGCCATTGTGCCTTTGCCAGTGGATGATATTTGTAAAATGAACTGTCCAGCTTTTCAAGGATTGTCTGGTATGGATCATAGTCTTCTAATCCTTTCCTTATATCGGGATGAAGAAATCCTGATAATCCAGATGAATTATTCCATCGCAGCAAGTGTGAATATATAGGCGATTCAGTGTCATTTAACCTGTATCCGAAAAAGAACTTGAGAACGTTGCTGTTTTGATTTTGTAACTGAGGAATATAGGGATATAACTTTTTTAATAACAGTGGACGATATTGTGAGTTCGGATATTTCGCCCAGAAACGCCGAATATACATTTCTTTAAAAATGTTATATCCGCCCAGCATCTCATCGGCTCCTTCACCGGTTACAACAACTTTAATGTTATGATTTCGCACATTCCCTGATAATAAGTACATAGGAACAGGAGAGGTTCTTAATACAGGTATTTCTGTATGTTTGATAACTTCCGGAAAGTGATGTGCAATATCCCGGTTAGTGCATGTCAGACCGTAATGCTGAGTCTGAAGAAAGGTTGCTACTTCATTTTGGTAATCTGACTCATCAAAATCTTTTTCAGAAAACCCAACAGAAAAGGTGTTTAAATTTTGATAGGCTACTCTTTTAATATAGTATGTTGTAGCACTTGAATCAATTCCGCCACTAAGATAAGCTGCAACAGGAACATCTGCTCTGAGTCTTACACGTACTGAATCCTCCAGTAATTCATCAAGAGTTCTTTTTGCCTCGCTAAGATTAGTAATATAATCATTCTGATTATCGGGGAATTTAAGATCCCAATATTTCCTGAGGTGAGATGATTTTCTATTAACTGTCATATAATGTCCCGGAGGTACTTCAAAAATATTCTTAAAACAGGTTGTTGGAGAGATTGTTGTCCAAAAATAGAAAATCTGTTGAAGACCTTTAAAGTTGAATTCTGGATGTACCTGACCCGAAGCAAGAATTGCCTTTATCTCCGAACCGAAAACTAGTGAATTATTTTGAAATGAATAAAATAAGGGTCTGATACCCATTCTATCGCGTGCCAGGAATAACGATTCTTTTTTTGTATCCCATATGGCAAAAGCAAATTGTCCGTTAAAATACTTAATACAATCGTTTCCGTAGTATTTATAATAGCTGAGAATAACTTCAGTATCCGATTCAGTATGGAATCTTATACCCTTCTGCATGAGTGCCTTGCGTAATTCAATATAATTGAATACTTCTCCATTATACACTATCCATAATGACTTATCCGGATTTGACATAGGCTGCTGACCTGTTGAAAGGTCAATAATACTAAGCCTTACGTTTCCTATACCCAAATTATTATCTATAAAGATGCCACTTTCATCAGGACCACGATATTGTATTTGACCCAACATCATTTTAATGATATCGGCTGATACCGGTTCATTATTTACATTGAATATGCCGGCAATTCCACACACAGTAAGGTTATATTAATGATTATTTAGCTTGCCTTCAACGTATTGATGAATGGCATTGATCGATTCGAAATTTTCTTCAATTAAATCTTCATCGTTGGTTTTTACTCCGAATTTCTGTTCAAGAAAATCAATTAACATAACAAAGCCCATCGAATCAAAAAAACCTTCCTGGAAGATAAGAGTTTCATCCTTTATTAATTCGGATTCTTTAAAAGTATTTTCTTTGATATACTTTCTGATAACATCTTTGTTATTATTGTCAAACATACGAAATAGTTAACTTTGTTTTAAAGAGCAAGGTTATTTAATTCTTAAATTGAAAGCAAAAGATATTGATAAAATATAGATTAGCTTCCATCTACATAATAAAATCTTCATCTGAATAAATTGTTCATTTTAGTATTAAATATTATTATTTAGGAGTCTGTCACCGTAAGTGTCTATTTTGAGATATCTTTGAATTTATTTCATTAAGAGATACAAAAATGGTAATTGATCATATAGGTATTGTAGTAAAGTCAATGGAATCAAGTATTATTCATTGGCAGGATTGTTTTGGGTATAAACAGTTAACCAATCCTGTTATAAACTCTAAACAAAGAGTAAAGGTTGTATTTATGGTTAAAATCAATTCAATGACTATAAAATTAATTGAGCCTGTTGGAGAGGATTCACCAATTTATCAGTATGCAAGGGAAGGAGGAGGGCTTCATCATTTGTGTTTTCGATGCGATAATATGACTAAGGAGATTTCATTTTTAAAAACTAATGGATATCGTATGTTCACTGCGCCTGAACCTGGAGAAGCCTTCGGCAATAATGATATTGCATTTCTGCTTTCATCACAACGGCTAAATATAGAATTGATCGATACTGGATTTAAAGCTGAAATGATCGAGCCAGATATTATTGAATAATACTTTTAACTCTGATTATTTATAGGAATTATTTTATCCGGGAATTTTCCAATTCAATCTATTCAAGAAACAATTTTGTAACAAACTATGTTTTACTATATTTTTAAAAAATAAACGGAATATTGCTTATAATGATTTCACACTTTTTTCAGATGTTCTATTTTTACTTACTTAATCATGAACATATTTAAAAAACATATTTACCTGTACTTAATGATTGTGCTTTCAATAGCGGTGACAGGCTGTAAAAAATCTCAAAAAATACAATCAATGAATAAAGAAATAAAAATAATTTTTTTACATCACAGTACCGGTAAGGTAATCTGGCAAGGGAAAACACAGAAAATTGTAAAAGTCTACCAAAAAATCAGAAAGAAGCTTTTTAAAAGTACAAGCAAAAATTGCCTTATTCCTAGATTGATGAAGCAGTACAATAAAGCAAATAGAACCAATTACAACATCAGTGAAGTGTCTTTCCCCAAAAAAGAACCCTATGGCTGGCATAATTATCCATATGATTATTATAATATCTGGGTTAAAAATCAGGGAGGAGAGCCCTATCTTTTTGAGCCTACTTTAGAAATGCTTACAAAAGAATATGATGTTATAATTTTCAAGCATTGTTTCCCGGTATGTAACATCGAAGAAGATGCAAGTAAAGCGATAATTGACTCTGATTATAAGAGTATTGAAAATTACAAACTCCAGTACAATGCATTAAAAGGAAAATTATATCAGTTTCCAGATATCAAATTCATTGTATGGACCGGAGCAGCATTGGTTAAAAATCACATTTCTGAAGAATCAGCAATGAGGGCAAGGGAATTTTTTACTTGGGTTAAGGAGGAATGGGATCAGGCAGATGATAATATTTTTATTTGGGATTTCTATGAATTGCAGACTGAAGGGGGGCTCTATTTTAAAGATGATTATGCCGTATCATCCGATAATTCTCATCCCAGTCCTGATTTTGCCAAAGAAGTGGCTCCACTATTGGTAAACCGGATTATAGACGTCATTGAAAACAATGGTACCCAAACGGATCTAAATGGACATAGTAAATAATGTGGGATGCTGAATTTTTTAAAATATAAGCCTTAATCCTATTGTCTTAAAAGGGGGACGGTTTCATCAGATTTTCTTCATTTTATATAAATTTATTTATACTAGATAATGATATTTGTATTGGTTTAAAGATCTGACTACCATTTATCAAATTGTTATATGATACGGACATGAAATCTCTAACATCAAACAACATATCGAACTACCTCAAAGAAAATATTGAATTTGGAATACTTCTTCCGATAAGCTGCATTCTATCATTCGCATTCGTTTATCATGGACTCGTTACTGGTGATATGATACGTTATACTTTAGGAATTCAGAATGTTCTTGAAAATGGAATTTCATCAATAGATCAGGGGTTTAATAATGAAATTGGTTTCGGTTATTACATTATTATCTATCTGATTAATATATTATTAGGAAACTTCGTAAGCCTAAGTGCTATAATGAATTATCTGAGTGCATTGGTATCTATAATTCTTATATGTAATCTATATTTTTTATTTAAATTATT
>CAYUAV010000415.1:0-4143 GCA_964442665.1 uncultured Bacteroidales bacterium | reverse complement strand
AACCGCATCCCGTTATCGATCTGAAGATATGGAAGAGGATGATGATTACCTTTACTAACTTTGTTTTTTTACGTTAATATCATTACTGGAAATTGTTTAAAAAATTATTGACGCTATTACGATATGAGTAAGTTTTAAGGTAATTGCGCTATATAATTATTAACTTACATCCTGTTATTTATAAATAAATAGTGCTTCGAATTTATGTCGAGGAAGGTTATTGTTGTTGGTGCAGGATATACAGGGATGTCCGTTGCAGCATATTTAGCTGCAAATGGATTTGAAGTTGAGATATTTGAAAAAAATGAGCAACCCGGTGGGAGAGCCAGACATTTAGCAGCAGAAAATTTTACATTTGACATGGGACCCTCGTGGTACTGTCTTCCTGAAGTTATTGATAATTTTTTTAGTGTGTTTAATCATAAATCGTCAGATTTTTTCTCATTACATCCTGTTGATCCTGTCAATCGGATATATTTCGCCAAGGATGATTTTATTGATGTACCAATGGAGAATAGTAGTTTGTACGAGTTATTTCAATCACTTGAAAACAATGGAGGCGTTAATCTGAAAAGATATATAAAACATGCTGAATTGGTTTATACTTATTTTTTACAACAAATTGAAAATCCAAACTGGACAGGCAAGTTGGCTAATATATCGACAATACATCTGATAGGAAACTTGCTAAATGCCCATAAACGAAACATCGGCAGGCTATTTAAAAATCCAAAAACCATTATGCTGCTGAATAAGCTTTTGCCGACTGCAGGTTTCTTTCCGGCTAGTAGTTCGCTTGCCAGATACATTTTAAACTATTCCATACTTAAATACGGACCAGTTTATCCGGAGGGAGGTATTTTTCATCTTACAGAGGCACTTGAAGAGATATTACAGGAATTGAAAATTCTGGTATATTACGGGAGTGCAGTGGAAAGTTTTGATGTTATTAATGACAGGATAGCAGGAGTTATAACACATGGAAAAACTTTCCATGCCGATATTTTTGTGTCTGCGGCCGATTATCATCATACCGAGCAACTCATTCCCAAAGAATACCGCAACTACCCGGAAGATCATTGGCAGGTAAAGGAACAAATGCCACTGGTCATAGTTTATTTCCTTGGGTTCGATAAAAAAATTTCGAGTTTTAAACCTGTCAATACAGTTTTTCGGAAAGATAATTCAGGGAATTCTTTGAAACACAAGAGTCGGTTACCTGGTTATGAAACGATTACGGTTATATCTCCCTCAAAACTCGATGTATTAAAAGCTCCGAAAGGAAAAGATTCATTGATTGTGAGAATCGTTCTGGGTAAAGGAATCGAAGATACCGGGAAAATGAGAGAGCATTATTATGAACAGACATTAAAATATCTTGAATACATAACCGGCGAAGCTTTATTAAAGCATGTAATATATAAAAAATCATATACCCAAACCGATTTTGAGGAAGACTACAATACTTACAAAGGAGAAGCGTTCGGTTGGCAAAACATACGGCATCAATCCGGGAAATCCAAAGTGAAAATTAGAAATCAACATTTGTTAAATTTATTTTATGCTGAATACCCCGTATGGCAGGTTTCCGGAATTCCATCAGTTCTTTTATCGGGGAAAATAGTCTCCAATGAAATTATCAAAGTATTTGAAAGATTTGAAAAAACCGGAATTTATTAAGGGATGATGCGACAGGTTTCCAACTGTTATAAATAAACCTCGTGTAAAACCTGCAGCGATTTTATTTCACCCATTCCTTCAAGATGATCCCTGTAATAATTAATCAGATTATTGAGCAATTCCTTCCGGTTTGTTCTTTCGATTTTAATACGACCAATATCCTGTAGTGAATATTCAAACAGATAGTTTAACTGACGATCTCTTTCAGTCTTATAATTAATAAGTTCTGAATTATTTTTCGGATATATTCCAAGGAATTTGCTTAATTGAATTAGAAAAATGAGATGAAAGTTTTCTATTCCTGCTTCTGCTATATCCAGCATCTGAATAGCATGAAAAAGATAATTAAAGAGGGGCTTGTTCGTTTCAACTTCACGAAGGCAGCGATATAGTATTTCAGCTATAAAAATTGCTACGGTACTTTTTTTGATATCTGAAAGCAGATTGTGTAAAACAATACCTGGTTTGGCTTCTTTCAGTGATTGCAGATCGCGGCTTTCCTTATAATACATATCCAGGTTGAGCAATGACAAAGGTTCAAAAAAAAATGAGCTGAATTTACCTTTTCTTTTACGCACACCATGAACCAAAACCGACTGTCTTCCAAAGTCTTCGGTGTAAGCCTGGATGACAAGACCTGAGTCACCATATTTAATACTTTTCAGAACGATTGCTCTTGTTTTGTATAGCATCAGTGCATGAACAACAATTTTGTTATATGCGATTTCAAACCATCTTCAGTGGCAAGCATTACCAGATAAACTCCTGTGGCAACACGATTACCGTTAAAATTCCGGCCGTCCCAAACAGCCTGTCCTCCAAGTGACCGGGTTTCCCATACTAAATTACCGTTTATATCGGTGATTTTAACAATTGAATTTTCAACCAGGCCGGTTATGGTAATAGGACCCTCATATTCGTGCCTTATCGGGTTGGGATAAACATAAACATTCGTATAATCGTTAAGTCCGGTTATGGCTGTACCTCCATAACTGATCAATCCTTTGTCGGTGGCAAAAAATACTTCGCCGCTCTTTTCATTGATATCAATTCCTGTAACTCCATTTGAAAGTAAGGGGGAATTGTCCTCCCGGAAATTGATTAACGTTTCTTTGCCATCAGGCGTAGTAAGAAATACACCCGAATTTGCTGTGGCAAACCATTTTCTATTGCCTCCATCGGTTTTTATATCCAGTACAGCTTCACTATAAAGAAAAAGATCAATTGTATTCGTCCCGTCGTTTCGGGGAATAGGGATCTGATATCCTGAAACATTACTCAGCTCAAATATACTCGTTGGTGTATAATAAACGACCGGTCCATTATTTGTTCCAACCCAAATATTTCCATCATTATCTTCTTCAAGACAATTAGCTTTATTGATTACCGTCTCATACTGGTTCTTAACTAAAAAGGTTTTAGTACGGTAATTGCCTTCTCCTTCATCTTCCAGGACAATTATGTCAGCATTGAATGTCAGGATCCAGATTTGCCCATTTTTTGTTATCAGCAGATCGGAATAACGAATATCGTTACTGTTTAATTTGGAATTTGATATTACAGGATTTTCCCAGTTACCATCAGTATCGAGCGTAAATAAAGGATTGGATACCAAACTTAAAAGTATCCAGAGTTTATTATTGGCATCGAACTGGATACCCGAACTTCGAATACGCACGGCATCATTTATACCAGAAAATACATCGACGTTTTTATGGTCGTAAAAATTAGTAGTTTCTCCATTAAGGAACTCAATAATTCCATATCCGTATGTACTGGCGAAAACATGCTCAATATTTCTGGGATCGAAAACAATTTTATAAGGATTTCCGGTTAATTTTATTATCGGATCATTTTCACTGGTAAAACTTGTCCAGGATCCATCAATGTAAGAGTAAATACCACAGGGATTCGGATGGTTTAAATCATTTGGATCTCCTGATGTGACCCAGATACGATCGCTTTTTGCAGCTACGTGTCTGACTTTTGAAAATCGTGGGCCGTTTATCGAAAAATATCGATAAGTATTATCTTCATTAAGACTAATAAAACCATTATAGGTACAAGCTGCATAAACAATTCCCTGATTACTGATAAATACATGTTCAACTCCGTACGCAGTGAAATCATTTGTCAATAAATTGTTTTCATTAAATATGGTCCCATGCGATGGTGCGGCAATTGTTAAATAACCATTGCTTGAACAAATATCATTTATCGATGTATCGCTGTAATGTGTCCATGGCTGGTAATTGTTTTCATTGAATGTGATGATTACATCGTGACCTGAAACAATATCTTTGTAAACGGCGAAAAGTGTATTTTGATGGTTTTCTATTTGTGTATACGCATCTGAAGCCTGAGGTAAATAATTTAATTGCGACCAGTATGAGTAATCGAGCAGGTTAGGACTGTCAAGATCGGCTTTATATACACCTGATTGAGTAGCTGCATAAAGTACAT
>CAYUAV010000414.1:0-4155 GCA_964442665.1 uncultured Bacteroidales bacterium | reverse complement strand
GGAACTTTTGCCTTTATTACACGGGCTCCTGCTTTTGTTTCCATTCCTTCTATTTGTCCTCGACGGCGATTAAAATCGGCAATTACATCTCCCATATATTCTTCGGGTGTTACAACTTCGGCCGACATAATAGGTTCCATCAGAACCGATTTGGCTTTGCGCAATCCATGACGAAATGCCTGCTTGGCACATATCTCGAACGATAAAGAATCTGAATCGACAGAATGGTATGAACCGTCTTTGAGAACAACTTTCAGACTTTCGAGCGGATATCCTGCCAAAACTCCATTTCGCATAGCTTCTTTGAATCCCTTCTCAATCGAAGGAATATATTCACGTGGTATATTACCCCCTTTAACCTCATTGATAAACTGTAGACCTTTTATATCTTCATCGGCTGGTGAAAAAACAACCTGGATATCAGCAAATTTCCCTTTACCCCCAGTTTGTTTCTTAAATACTTCACGATGTTCAACGGTATCGACAATTGCCTCTTTATATGCAACCTGTGGTGCACCAACATTACAATCGACCTTAAATTCACGTTTAAGTCTGTCGATAAGTATTTCAATATGCAGTTCTCCCATACCGCTGATCACAGTCTGACCTGAATCGTCGTCAACATTGACCTTAAAAGTTGGGTCTTCCTCGGCAAGTTTATGAAGTGCGGTACTAAGCTTGTCTATATCGACCTGGGTTTTTGGTTCGATTGCCACACCAATAACAGGCTCGGGGAATGTCATCGATTCAAGTGAAATCTGGTGTTTTATATCGCACAATGTATCACCCGTTGTTAAATCCTTGAATCCAACTCCTGCGCATATATCGCCTGCCTCTATTTTATCTTTCGGATTTTGTTTATTCGCGTGCATTTGGTACAAACGGTTAATTCTTTCTTTCTTCCCGGTACGCGGATTAAGTACAATATCGCCGGCATTGAGTGTACCTGAATATACCCTGATGAATACCAACCTGCCGACAAACGGATCAGTAGCGATTTTGAAAGCCAGTGCAGCCAGTGGTACATCGGGATCGGGCTGACGCTCAACTTCCTGATCGTTCTTTGGATTAATTCCTTTAACGGCTCCTATATCGAGCGGACTCGGAAGAAGACATGTTATTGCATCGAGCAGTCGCTGAATGCCTTTATTTTTAAAAGCCGATCCGCAAAGTACCGGAACTATTGTCCGGTTAATAACAGCTTTTCGGGTCACCTCCATAAATTCATCGACGGTAATTGACTCCCGGTTTTCGAAAAACCTTTCGAGCAGCTTATCATCCGTTTCACATACGGCTTCTATAAGTTTTTCGCGCCATTCTTCAACCGTATCAACCATGTCTTCCGGAATATCGGCATAATCGTATTTCATGCCAAAGGTTTCATCTTCTTTCCAGACGATGGCACGACGTTCGATCAGATCCACAATTCCCGAAAAATTGTCTTCCGAACCAATGGGTAATTGCATAGGAACAGGATTGGCCCCGAGTTTATCCTTAATCTGGCTTACAACCCCATAAAAGTCTGCACCAACGCGATCCATTTTATTCACAAATGCCAGTCGGGGTACTCCGTATTTATCGGCCTGGCGCCAAACAGTTTCCGATTGTGGTTCAACTCCGCCCACTGCACAAAAAACGGCAATTGCACCGTCGAGTACCCTGAGCGAACGCTCTACTTCAACGGTAAAATCGACATGCCCCGGCGTATCTATAATGTTGATTTTGTAATCCTGATCTTTATGTCTCCAGAAACAAGTAGTAGCTGCTGATGTGATGGTAATACCCCTCTCCTGCTCCTGTACCATCCAATCCATCGTAGCCGAACCTTCGTGGACTTCTCCCATCCGATGCGTGATACCCGTATAAAAAAGTATCCGTTCGGTAGTGGTAGTCTTACCGGCATCGATATGGGCCATAATGCCTATATTCCTTGTATATTTAAGGTTTGAATTCATTAACACTAATTATCAGCTAGCAACTATAAGTACTTATCCACGATGTCAAAAATATACTTCATTAAAATCTGAAGTGTGCAAACGCCTTGTTCGCTTCAGCCATTCTGTGGGTATCTTCCTTCTTCTTATATGCTCCTCCTTCTTCGTTATATGCTGCAAGTATTTCTGCTGCGAGCTTTTCACTCATCGAATGTCCTCCCCTCTTCCTTGCAAACAGAATTAAATTCTTCATACTGATTGAAGTTTTCCTGTCCGGTCGGATTTCAGTCGGGACCTGGAAGGTCGCTCCGCCTACTCTCCGGCTTTTAACCTCAACCATTGGAGTAATATTTTCAAGAGCTTTTTTCCATATATCAAGAGCCGATCCTTCTGCATCCTTACCTTTTTCCTCAACAATATCCAATGCATCATAGAATATTTTGTAGGAAACACTTTTCTTCCCACTAAGCATCATATTATTAACAAACTGAGTGACAAGAGTATCTTTATACTTTGGATCAGGTAATAATATTCTCTTCTTTGGTTTTGTCTTTCTCATTGATTATGCAAGCTTAAAAATTATTATTTCTTAGGCTTTTTAGCTCCGTATTTTGAACGTCGTTGTGTTCTGCCATCAACACCGGCAGTATCCAATGCACCCCTGATAAGATGATACCGAACTCCGGGCAAATCTTTCACCCTGCCCCCACGTATCAAAACTACAGAGTGCTCCTGAAGATTATGACCTTCACCCGGTATATATGCGTTTACTTCCTTGCCGTTTGTCAACCTTACCCTGGCAACTTTACGCATGGCCGAATTTGGCTTTTTTGGCGTTGTCGTGTAAACACGGACGCAAATGCCACGGCGCTGCGGACAAGCATCCAGAGCCGGTGCTTTGCTTTTATCTTCAATCTTATTTCTACCCTTTCGGACTAGTTGCTGTATAGTTGGCATACAAACGTTTTTAGTACAATTCTTAAAAATCGGCTTGCAAAGGTAGATGTTTTTTTAATAAAAGCAATATAATGCTAAATTTAATTTAGGAGAAAAGCCTAAAAAAATACATTGCCTCTTCTCCAATAAAATCCGAATAAATACAGGGATTATTCTGACAAATTAAAAAACCCGATCTGACAAACCAATATGACTATTTTATAGTTTTGATATATTCGATAATCTGATTTATTTCTTCATTTGTAAGCTGATCCTTATAGCTTAACATGAGTCCTTTACTAAACCCTTTAACCACATCGGCATTGGGATTAAGAATAGACCGTCTAATATAATCCTCATCGACCTTAAGTGTCCTTTCCTTGCCATTTGTGGTTACCGTAACTTCACTACCATATATTCCCAGATAAGTAGGTCCAACGATCTTGGTCCCATCGACTGAATGACAAGCATTACAACCTATTTGCCGAACCACCTGTTTACCCTTCATAGCAGGCGTTATTTCAGTTTCAGCACTGGTAATTATAGTTGGAGTTGCTGCAGTATCGGAAAACCATGTATTAAACTCATCTACAGGAAGCACTTTTACCGAGGTTATCATTGAGGAATGTTCTAATCCGCAATATTCTGTACAAAAAAGATCGTAAGTACCCGGTGAATTGGCAATGAACCAGGCCGTTCGCGGTGTGCCGGGAACAATATCCTTTTTTAATCTGAAAGCTGGTATATATAAACTGTGTATAACATCCATGGCTTCCATATCGAGGGCAACGGGCTTTCCGACCGGAATAATCAGAGTATCGGTCCTTACACCATTGGTGTACTTAAAATTCCATTTCCACATACGTGCCGTGGTTGCAATATGCATAGCATCTTTTGGTGGTTTCGACTCCATGGGTTTCCATGCAGTCCATCCGAAATAGAACATGGCCAGAACAAGAATCAGAGGAATTATTGTCCATACGATTTCAAGTGTAGTATTTCCTCTGAATTGTGATGCAACCGGATGTTTGCTTTCCCGATACTTAAAAATAAAGATGATCAGAACAATAGTGAGACCAATCAGAAAGAATAATATGATACTCAGAATAACAATGAAAGCCGTGTTAACACCTTCAGCAAAATTCGATAAGTTGGAAGAAAACATAATCTTTAATAATCGTATTAAATATCATACTTATTTTTTAAATCCGTAGTCAAGGAATGTGACAATCATGACCGCGAGAAAAACAAACAATACCAAGCCTATCATAAGCCGGAGAACTTT
>CAYUAV010000413.1:0-4172 GCA_964442665.1 uncultured Bacteroidales bacterium | reverse complement strand
TCGACATAATCCTTATCGTACCAGCCTTCTTTAATGATCACGTGTATCCAGGCAAGCAAAAGTGCCAGATCGGTTGCCGGTTTTACGGGCAGCCAGAATTTCGATTTACTGGCTGCTGTCGAATAGCGCGGATCAACAGTGATGATAGAGGCTCCCTTATCGAAAGCATCCGACATTTCCTGTACCTGTCCGTTATGCATGTTTTCACCAATATGTGAACCTATAAGCACAAGGCAGCGGGTATCCCTGATATCGGTTCTTTCGGGCGATTCAACACCTTCTCCGTAGGTCGCAAAAAAAGCAACCTCACGGGGACCGCGGCATTGTGCATAGCTGGGTGCAGTAATATTGGGCGAGCCAAAAGCCTTTAACAGATCACCGAAATAAGCTCCCCCCGAACCATGGGTAAACAATGCCACACATTCCGGACCGTGTTTTTCAGCAATCTCTTTCATTCCTTCAGCAACTTTATCGAGCGCTTCTTCCCAGGTAGCTTCACGAAAATACTGGCTGCCTCTTTTGCCTTCCCGGATCAGAGGTGTTTTAAGCCTGTCGCCGTCATAATACATGCCGACTCCTCCGGTGCCTCGCGGACAAAGACGGCCATTGCCATTCAGATCCTCACTATTTCCGATTATCTTCCAGATATTTCCTGAATCGTTCTTGTAAACCCATCCGGCACATTTCCAGAAACATACTTCACAGTATGTCGGAGTCCTTTTCAGAGTAGAATAACCGAGGCCCGATTTGCCAAATGTCTGTGCAACTGCCTGATAGGCTGCATTGCCACCCAGCATCATTCCTCCCAGACTAAGTCCCGAAATTTTAATAAAGTCTCTACGGCTGGTCATAACTAATTACATCTTAATATTTATATATATTGATAATAAGATATGAAGTTTAAAAATACATAAATCAAAACGAAATTGATATAAAGCGTTTCCGGATAAAAGTTACTTTAAAATATTCTGATAATCAGTATCTTATATCAGATGAAAAAATATTTATTTCCATTTGTGACAAGTAATTTTCAGATTATCAGAATTATAAAATATTATTTAGAATTGGTATAAATTATATCATTTCGATGAGTCGTTATATTTATAACATTGGTATTTAATAGTTTATAAAATTAATTTAGAAAGTTTCCAAATTATATCAAATACCTATTTAGTTGACATATAAGGATTAAGGCATGATGAATACCTGTAATCACAGATGAGAAATCTCACCAGCCTTTATCATTTTCCTATGGTATTTTCGTTCATAAATTTTGTAACTTAAAGAGATAAATTCTGATCGGATGAGAGGGGAAGGAAAGGGGGTGGTCACAATTCTTATTTTTTTGTTTTCGTTTATATCGGTTACTCATTCTCAACAGTTATCGCAGACTATAAGAGGTTCGGTTACCGAAGCTGATACCAAAATACCGGTAGGCTATGCAAATATCATTATTTTGGGAACCGATCCGGTTTATGGTACTATATCGAAAGCCGATGGAACATTCAGGCTAAGTCATGTGCCGGTTGGCAGGCATTCGTTGAGAATATCCTGTATTGGCTACAGGGAGATCATTATTCCCGATATCAACGTAACAACCGGAAAAGAGGTTAATCTGGAAATTGTGCTCAAGCCTGTGCTGTATGAAGCGGATGAAGTTGTGGTACGGAGCAGGCAAAAAAAACAAAATACGGTGAATTCCATGTCACCTGTAAGTTCACGGCGATTTTCAGTAGAGGATGCCAACCGGTATGCCGGTGGTTTTAACGACTTATCAAGAATGGCTACTGCTTTTGCCGGTGTTGCTTCATTGAATGGTGAGACAAATGAGATCGTGATACGGGGTAACTCTCCCAGGGGACTCTTATGGCGAATTGAAGGAATTGAAATAGCGAATCCGAATCATTTTCCGCGGGGCGACGGAGCCTCGGGAGGAGGTATCAGTATTCTGACTTCCGATATTATTCTTGATTCCGATTTCATTACCGGTGCTTTCACACCTGAGTTTGGCAATGCGCTGTCAGGTGTGTTCGATATAAACCTGCGAAAAGGCAACCAGGAGAAATATGAATACTCGCTGAGACTTGGCGCTATTGGAGCTGAAGTAATGGCAGAGGGACCATTGTTCCGGAGCAGGCAAAGTTCGTTTTTGATCAACTACCGGTATTCAACACTTGCCTTACTCGAAAAAGCCGGTTTCAGGATAGTCGACAATACTGTGATACCTGCATTTCAGGACTTCGCTTTTAATGTGTATTTACCTACAAAACGGATCGGAACTTTTCTGATCTTTGGATTGGGAGGAATGAGTACTGCCGGTGAAAAAGCCATTCCGGATTCTTCCGAATGGATTTCTGATGCCGACAGGATAGAGGAATCGGAAATACACCGGATGGGAGCGATAGGGATCCGTCATCTTTATCTGTTTCGTGATAATAATACCTATATTAGAACTGTTGCCTTGGTAAATACAGAACAGAACCTGCTCAACAGAGATTCACTGGATAATGCATCCCGTTTTATTCGCATCTACGATGAGCAAATTCAGTATAACACCGTGCGAATTTCTACCATGCTGAATCATAAATGGAATAAGAGGAATATGATCAGGACAGGGATCATATTGAGTAACATGAATTTCAACCTGGAGGCTGGTTACCTGTTGTTTCGATCCGGACAATTCATCAATCTGTTTAAAAATGCAGGTAATACCGGGCTGATTCAATCGTACTTACAATGGAAATTCCTCGCTTCCGACAACCTGGAACTAATCGGTGGATTTCATAGTATGCATTTTCTTATAAACAATGAAACAACCTTTGAACCCCGTTTGGGGCTAAGGTGGAAATTTGCAGGAAATCAATCATTGAGCCTGGGTTGGGGATTACACAGCCGAATCGAACCGTTATCGATGTATTATTACCGTTCATATAAGTCGGACGGTACCTATCAGACGGCAAACGAAAGCCTGAGGAGTACAAAATCCTTTCATAACGTGGCCGGATATTCCTTACTATTCAAAGAGTATTACCTGATCAAAGCTGAAGCGTATGTTCAATACCTCTACGATGTTCCGGTCGACGCCTTGGGGACAACTACCTTCTCAACGCTGAATTACAGAGGAGGCATTGAAAATTACTCATTGAACAATGATGGAATTGGTTATAACTATGGACTCGAACTCACTGCCGAGCGATATCTGTTTAAGGGTTTCTATTTTCTTATCACGGCCTCAGTTTTCGATTCAAAATACAGGGCCTCCAATTCGGTTTTCTATAATACAGCCTATAATTCGCATTATATTTTCAACTGTCTGGGAGGTAAGGAATTTCCTGTGGAACGTTCGGGAAATATTACGCTGGGTCTGAATACGCGTCTTTATCTGAAAGGCGGAAATAGGGTTACGCCTATCGATCTGGAACTTTCGAGAGAAAACGGGAGGGTTGTGTATATATACGAAAAAACATTTATGAGCAAAACTTCCGATTTTATGAGATGGGATGCCGGAATCAGCCTGAATGGTAACCGGCCGAAATATGCCTGGCATATTACCGCAGACCTGCAAAATGTTTTGAACAGGAAAAATATCTATACGGAATATTACGATACTGGAAGTCAGTCGATTCAATATTTATATGGTCTGCCTTTTATCCCGGTATTCAATATAAAATTCGAATTTTAATTATTCCGAAGATATTTCTGATTTTTATGACCGACTACATTGCTATTACCTGCCTGAGTTGAGTTGCTCAAGCATCCCGAAACAGTTCATCAAAGACCTGGCATTATGATAATCGGCTTTCCAGATAGTAGCCTTCGGAGATCGCTTTTTCATGGGACTTTTATCAATCCCTTCCCAATACCATTCTCCGTACTTATTGTCAATCAAGTACTTATCGATGTAATTCCACTGGAGTGTGAAATATTCATAATACCCGGGTTCATTGGGAAACAGTGTATACATCAGGAGTAGCGAATTGAGGCCCTCGGCTTCAATCCACCATATTTTGGATTTACTCACAACAGATGGCTTTTTACCTCCGGGAAAATAGTATGCCATCTCATAGAATCCGCCCTTTTTTGCATCCCATCCATATTGCAGCGCATGATCGACCAGCTTTTTAGCTATCTTCAGGGTTACGGTGTCATCGGGTATACCCAGGGCTTTCGAA
>CAYUAV010000412.1:0-4176 GCA_964442665.1 uncultured Bacteroidales bacterium | reverse complement strand
CAGGGAAATATTCGGTCCTCAGTATTACGAATCGGCCGATGCGCTCCGGCCCCAGAATATCCTCACCAGACTGGATTATAATACAACTTCACTTCTCTGGGAAAATACGCTTACCATAAAAAAAGTAATTGCAGAAAAACACGACATTACTTTATTGGGCGGATATACACGTGAATTAACCAGCTATCGCTATATGGCAGGAGCAGTCTATAATGTTCCAATCGATGACAATTTATGGTTTTTCAGTAACTCCAGTCCCGATCCTACACAGGAATCAGAAAATGATTTCCAGGATATTACTACCGAGATAGGCGGATATTATCTCAATAATGCAGTCCCCTACGATGCAGCGTTAATATCTTACATCGGACGTCTCTTATACTCGTACGATGGGAAATATGATATTCATGCAACCATCCGCCGTGATGGTTCCAGCCGTTTTACCGGCGAAAATAAGTGGGGTATTTTCCCATCATTTGCCGCGGGCTGGAAAATCAGCGAAGAGGGATTCTTTAAAAACGTCGAATTTATTAACTTCCTCAAAATACGAGGTGGCTGGGGTAAACTGGGTAACCAGCAGATACCCGATTATGCTGCCTATACCAATGTAAGCTATAACATCAACTATACCCTGGGTGATCCTCAGACTGCTGTTCAGGGAGGAGCTCCACTCGGATTGGGAAACAGGAATATGTTCTGGGAAGAAACCGTGATGAGCAATATCGGACTCGATATCAATTTCTGGAAGAACAAACTGGCATTTAATATCGATGCTTATGTCAGGAATACCAGTGATATGCTTGTCAGGGTACCCATTCCTCTGGTAGTAGGAGTAACAAATCCTCCGGTGGTTAATAAAGGTGAGGTTCAGAACAAGGGAATTGAAATTAACGGTATTTTTAAAGAGCGACGCGGAGACTTTAATTATACTATCGGAGCAAATATCGCATTCCTGAAAAATGAAGTTACTTTATTACCCAGCGATATTCCTGCCGGCGATTTCAGGGATATAGGGTATATAAACCTGACCCAGGAAGGCCATCCGATTGCGGGCTTTTATGGGTATGTTACCGATGGGTACTGGCAGACACAGGAGGACCTTGATGCTGCAAACGATCTGGCAGCGCAAACAGCAGGCGACGATCAGGTATTTTATGATGGGCGGCGTACTGCACCGGGTGATATTAAGTTCAAAGATCTTAATGGTGATAACAGGGTAACAGATGCCGACCAGACTTTTATCGGAAGTCCGCATCCTGATATAACCTATGGTATCAATATCGATCTTCAGTATAAGATATTCGACCTGAAAATATTCGGTCAGGGAGTTTATGGAAATGAAGTATTCTTCGGACCCATCTTCTATCTTGAGTCTCCTACGGCATACTGGAATGTCCTGAGCACTATGAACGACCACTGGGAGCAGCCAGGTGATAATCCATCAGTTCCCCGGTTGGATTTTAATAATACCAACCTGAATCTCAGACGATCGGACCGGTATATTCACGACGGTAGCTATTTCAGGATTAAGAATTTACAGCTTGGTGTAACTTTACCTCATGCAATGAGTCAGAAGATAGCCATTGAAAGGCTCAGGGTGTATGTGGCTGCACAAAACCTTCTGACCTTTAGTAATTATCCGGGATTCGATCCGGAAATCGGACGCGGGCCGGAACAGACCAATAGTCCCAGCCAGCTCGATATCGGAATCGATCGCGGTTTGTATCCTTTGGCCCGGAGCTATATGGTGGGTGTAAACCTTTCATTTTAAAATTATTGAATAAAAAATAACACTATAGTCATGAAAAAAATAATTCTAACTATAATATCCATATCGCTCTTCGCGGTGGCCTGTAACGATGAAGACTTTTTAAACAGGGAACCTCACTCGCTGACCGACAGGGCTTTTTATACTACGCCGAGTGGTGCACTGCAGGGGCTTAATGCAGCCTATGATGTACTGCAGGCCGGTGAGAATGTGGAACGCGTCGAGTTTTACGGTACAGTATGTTCCGGTGATGCTATGGCCGGGGGCGAACCCGGTGGGAACGATCAGGGTCCTATGCAGAGTATGATGCGGTTTTCGAACGATCCGCAGAATGTATATGTACGTACCTATTGGACTTATATGTATACAGGTATTTACCGATGTAATCTTCTTATAGGTTATATGGAAAAGCCCGATGAACTGGGTGTCGGATTTACCGAAGAATTGCGCCAGCGCATTATTGGCGAAGCTACTTTTCTGAGGGGATTAATGCATTTTAAGCTTCAGATCAATTACGGAGGCTATCCTCAGTTGCAAAGCACGTTCAGCAATCAGCTTCTCGGAGTTCCTTTTATCGATCATGTTTTACTGCCTGACGAATGGCAGCAGGAACGGCCCGAGCTTAACTATACCTGGAGCCGGATCGAAGAGGATTTCACCAATGCTGCAACCATGCTGCCCGAAAAAAGTGAATATGCTGCCGAAGATATAGGCAGGGCCACCAAAGGTGCGGCTCTGGCCATGCTGGCAAAAACCTACCTGTACCAGGAGAAATGGCAGGAAGCTTACGATGCTGCCAAAGAAGTGATCGAATCGGGCGAATACTGGCTCGAAGGCGATGATGATCACACCGGACCCTATACGGTAACCCGGCTGACCAAAGACGGCGAAATTCAGGTAAATATGACCGGTTATAAATGGATATGGCAGCCCGAAGCCAATAACTGTGGTGAATCGATATTCGATGTTCAGCACTTTCAGCAAGGCTCTACCCGATTTCCCGAAGGACAGGAAGGTAACCTGATTCCGAGATACTACGGGCCACGCGCTGTCTGGGCTTATAATGCAACTGATTCATTGGTTCCGACCGAATACTTCTGGGGTTTTATGCTGCCTACCGATTATTTTGTTGAAACAGCTTACGAAGATATCGGCTGTGAAGTAGGCGGTGAAATTCTCGATCCCCGGTTTAAACTATCGGTTGTTGACATAGGCGATTCCTTACCATACTACTATCAGGATCCCATACTTCGTGCGACACATTCCGATTCCGTAATGTATAATTCCTGGTATAACTGGCCGACGCCGGGTCGTTGTACCTGGAAATATTTTACCGATCCTATTTATTCAGGCGGTGTGGCAACCCTTGGCGATTATCCGCAAAATACCAAATATATGCGGTTTGCCGACCTGCTTCTTATCGGAGCCGAAGCTGCGGTACATGTTGGTCAGAATGCCAACGCACTGGAATGGATCAACTGGGTGAGGAGCCGTGCACGTAACGCAGGGAACACGAATTATCCGCAGGATTATACCGGAACTATAACACTGGACCAGGTGTATGCCGAACGACGTGTTGAGCTGGCATTTGAAGGACACCAGTTTTATGATATTGTCCGGACCGGCAGAGCACAGCAGGTTCTTAAGGAGGATGCCATGCAGTATCCGACAGCTACAAACCCGGTTAGCAGCGCAACAGCCCCGCAACAATTTGGCGACCGTTTCATAGTAGGCCAGCATGAAATATGGCCCATACCGGAACAGGAAATTGTTAACAGCGAGGGTTCGATAACACAAAATCCTTACTATTAATGGCATTATTTAACATAGAGCATCATTTTTTGGTGCTCTATATTTGTGTTATTTAAAGAAAATAACTATAATTGTACCTGTCATAATTAATCGTATTACTAATACTAACTTAATCTATCAGTATTATGAAAAAACAATTACTAAACCTAAGCGCATGCGCTGTTTTTCTGGCAATTGCCGCTTTTTCTTTTGCTAATCCGCTGGTACAACCGGTTCGGACCATCGAAATTCCTTATGCTGGTCAGGTCGGTGATATTGTTATCGACGGAACTGAAGATGCCGGATATAGTTCAGAACAGACTACCGATGTATTCAACCCGACTGGATATTCCGGAGCATCTGACTACACGTTCGTATTTAAAGTTGCCTACAATCCGATGTATCTGTATATAATCGGAACTATTACGGATGATTTTGACTGTAGTTTAACTTACACAACTGATGCCAATCCTTACACTTATGACAACTGTGAAGTTTTCTTAAGCCTGGATACTACCGGAAGCACAGGATCGACTTCACAAGGTTATGGTGGAGACACCAACTGTGTTCAGTTGCGTATAAACCGCGGTATCGACTCCATACAGACTCCCGGTCGT
>CAYUAV010000411.1:0-4182 GCA_964442665.1 uncultured Bacteroidales bacterium | reverse complement strand
CCAGCAATTCAAAAGCTATTCAGTACGCACTGATATTGATCAGTAAGTTGGAAAATACTTCCGTTTCGGATTGACTTCAAACAATAATTATAGTTTAACTGAAGGAGATCAGATAGGACTTTATGGCGTCTTAAGTATGACCCCTATTTCTGATCCCTATAACGCCGATGGCACCTTCAAAAGAACTATAAGAATGGCATTGGATGAACCTTTCTTACTGACCAGAGATATTATTAACGATATAGACGGTTCTTGGATAAGTGAGAAGAAGGGGTATGGTACCTATAACAACATATTCGGTGAAATAAAGATTCCCGGAATTGAAGGCCTGAAGTATCGCGCCAATATTGGTTTAAATTTTCGTACGGAAGCCGATGGTACTTTCACCGGAGAAGGAGTAAATAGTACTAACGCATCAAATCCTTCTGTTGCAACTATCACTAATAAGCAAACAACCAACTGGGTAATTGAGAATCTTCTGACTTATGACCGGACCTTTAATAAAAAACATCAGGTGAATCTGGTGGCTTTGTACTCTGCAGAACAAACTCAATACAACAAATCTCACGTTGAAGCCAGGGATATTCCCAACCCGGATTTCCAATACTATAATCTTGGACAGGCTACCGGAGAAATTGTTATTTCCCCTAATAATGATCCTAAGGGCGTTCCTTATCAGGAATATCAGTTGAGCGGTTTGATTTCATGGATGGGACGTGCCATGTATTCTTATGACAGCCGATACATGATAATGGCTAGCCTGCGCTCCGATGCTTCTTCAAGACTTGCCCCAGGACACAAGTGGCATACCTATCCTGCTGCTTCAGCCGGGTGGAATATCGCCAACGAGTCTTTCATGGAAAATGTAAACCTTATTGACTTATTGAAATTTCGTGTAGGATACGGTCAAACCTCCAACCAGGCTGTAGATCCCTATGCGACACTCGGAGAACTGGGCACAAGGTTTTACAACTTTGGCGATCAATATGCTACCGGCTACTATGTGACAGGACTTCCCAACGCTGAGTTGGGATGGGAATACTCCGAAACCTATAACTACGGATTAGACTTCTCCATTCTGAACGCTCGTCTTTCCGGTTCAGTTGAGTACTATATAACAAATACAAAAGATCTTCTGCTGGAGGTTAGTCTGCCTCCTACGAGTGGTGTTAATAACGTCGTACAAAATATCGGAGAAACCCAGAACAAAGGAGTGGAAATTAATCTTAATGGGAGAATCCTGGATTATTTCAAAGGTTGGACATGGGATGTTGGTTTCAACCTGTATAGCAACAATAATAAAATAGTATCCCTTGCTTCCGGAGTTGAAGAGGATAGGGCCAACTGGTGGTTTGTTGGTCATCCGATCAATGTGATCTATGACTACGAATATGTCGGACTTTGGCAGGAAGACGAAGCAGATATAATAGATTTATATGAATCAGGAGGTAATGTGGGTATGATTAAAGTGAGATATACCGGGGAATATAACGATGATGGTACGCCAGTGAGAAGGATTGGACCTGACGACAGAGTACCTATCAGTATAGATCCTAAATTCCAGGGAGGTCTTAACACCCATGTATCCTATAAAGGATTTGACCTGAGTATTGTCGGTGCCTTTAAATACGGTGGAGTGCTCCTCAGTACCCTGCATTCTGCATCCGGCTACCTGAACATGTTGACAGGCCGGAGAAACAACGTAGATGTAGAATACTGGACTCCGGAAAATACCGATGTCAGGTATCCGTATCCTGGTGGTCTTATAAGTTCAGATAATCCAAAATATGGCAGTACATTGGGTTACTTCGATGCTTCCTACCTGAAGATACGCACCATAACACTTGGTTATAGCTTTGACAAGATCGACTGGATTAAAAATGCACAAATCAGCAGACTGCGGCTATACTTCACCGCACAGAACCCATTTATTATGTTCTCACCCTTCCATTCAGAATCAGGTTTGGATCCTGAGTCCAACTCTTATGCAGATGAAAATGCAGCGGTAACCTCGGTCTACCAGAGCCGTTTGCTCACCATAGGTACTAATACGCCTGCATCACGCAATTATTTGATTGGAATTAATGTGACATTTTAAAAAAAACAATCATGAAAAGATTACATATAAAAACTCTACTGGTAACGATAATAATGACCTTGTTCATTATGTCGTGTACAGATATCCTGGAAGAAACCCCGCGCAGTACTTTTACTTCTGCATTCTTTCAAACCGAATTAGGGGTTCAGGGAGGATTAACGGCTTTGTATTCCCACCTGCGCTACATCTACGGTCAGGCGTACTACTTTAATGCTTGCCTCACCGGTACTGATGAAGCAACATGGGGTCAAAGTGCTGACTTAAACTTCAAACAATTTGACATGACACATCAGGGGGAGGTCACAACTGATAATTTCCCATCATCGATTCCCTGGGATCAAACTTTCCCCTTTATTAATACGGCTAGTGGTATTATCGAGAATGCTTCTGTAGCGGGATTATCTGATGCATTGATTGCGGAAGCCAGGTTTTTCCGTGC
This sequence comes from uncultured Bacteroidales bacterium, assembly GCA_964442665.1. Classification (GTDB taxonomy): domain Bacteria; phylum Bacteroidota; class Bacteroidia; order Bacteroidales; family UBA10428; genus UBA10428. The sequence continues at coordinate 1,645 of CAYUAV010000411.1, read as the reverse complement.
CTTTGATTACTTTCTGTTAGTGCAAACTTACGGAGGCGTACCTCTGGATTTGGGTGCAGGTAACCTGGCATTCAACACTTCACCAAGCAGAACCTCAGTACGGAATACTGTACCGGAAGTCTATACTATAGGTATTTTGCCGGATTTACAGAGGGCTGTGGAAGATTTACCGGCAGAGCCTCGTGTTACCGGCGGCGTAACTAAAACAGTTGCCCGTCTCTATCTGGCAAAAGCTTGCCTGACCTACGGATGGTGGCTGGAAAACCCGAATAATATTCCTACGTACCCGGAAAGCTCTCGCGTTGATCCTGATGAACACAATCCTGCTTATTATTTTCAACAGGCATATGATGTGGCAACAGCTGCTATCGACGATCCCGGTCCTTTCGGCCTGCAGGAAACATATTATGATGTAACCCTGGCACAGAACGACCGCAATAATGAAATGCTGCTGTATGCCGACCACACTCAATCAAGTGCATTATATAATGGCGCTCCTCTTGATTATGAATCCGGTTCAGCCCCTGCTAATTTTGCGGTTTGGATGCTGACTTGGAACTATACTGAAATCACGAGTAGTGATGATAATACAACATGGAATCCTGTAAGTTCTGTTCAACGATGGGCTGAGCAGCATCTTGGACGTCCCTGGATACGTATGGCCCCGCCTATCGATGTATTTACAAATACTTTCGCTGACAAAACAAATGATTCACGCTACGACGGTACCTTTACAACCGTATACCGTGCCAACTATGATTTAGCAGATCCACCTGTAGAAGCCCCGGTGTATAATGCAAACTTCATGGAAGTTTATCCTGGAGAACCCGTACTCACCTTCCTGGATGAAGAACCTGCAACAGATATTGATTACTCGACTGATATCTATTCAAGCGGTGTAGGTGCAGGAGTACTTCCCGGAAGAGCAGATTTTGTCGTATCACCACAAGCTACTAGCAGAATTAGGTACCCCGGACTGTATAAGCTTGGCACTTACCGTACCGATAACGGCGATGGATATGGAAACCCAAATGCTGGCGTTACCCGTCCTTTTAACATTGCCAAATTTTCGGAACTTTACTTTATAGCAGCCGAAGCCGCTGTGAAAGGTGCTACGGTTGAGGCAGGAAAAAGTGCCGTAGACTTAATTAATGTTATACGTGGACGCGCAGGCGTTTGGCGCTTTGATAATAACGGTAACGTTGAGAAAATTGAAGACCATAGTGCTGATATGATCGCTGCTACACCGGCTACTATTGACATCGATTATATTTTAGCTGAACGCTCACGTGAATATTTTGGCGAAGGTTATCGCTGGTACGATTTAGTACGAACACAAAAATGGACAGAATATGCTACTGAATATACCATTTGCGGAATTACTAAAGGAGATCGTACACCAGTTACTTATACCCGTGATATTCAACCTTATCACTATCTTCGTCCTATTCCGCAGAGTCAGATAGATGCTTTGGAAATGACCGATGAAGAAAAAGCTGCATATCAAAATCCGGGATATGAGTGATAAATGATAAAGAAGGTTAAAATAATAACCAATTTAATTTACTGTATGTGAGGTTTCTCAAATTGTCCTCCATGTAAATAAAATAAAAGAGGCTATCCATTTTGGACAGCCTCTTTTTGT
>CAYUAV010000410.1:0-4189 GCA_964442665.1 uncultured Bacteroidales bacterium | reverse complement strand
AGCAAAATTTTACTGAGATCAGTATTAGGAACAAATTAATGGTTCTCATAGTAATTCACATTTAAAGGGCCTCTTCCACACAATAAAAGTAATCTATTGTAATATATTTATAGGGCTAACTCGGGCAGAGATCAATTCGACATGGGCATAGGGTGTAATTTTTATGTACTCGATGGAAAATTTAAAGACTTGAGGATAGGTGTGGAAATTAATTATCCTTTTTATCAGGAGGTAAACGGTATCCAAATGAAAAATCTTCTGAAAGGAACAATTGCCCTGCAATATACCATAGGCCATTAAGTAAATAATTTGTTCTCAAAAATTGTAACTTAATCTAAGCATTACATTAATACCCAAATCATCGGCAAAATATCGCTGACGGTTCATGTAATCCCTGTATTTTTGGTTGAGCATATTTTCAGCTTGCAATGATATCTTTATTGTCTTGTTGTTCTTCATGAGAACCGATGTAACAGCATTTAAACCCAACAAAAAAACCATCCGGTGGAGGAAGGTAGTCCTGCCCTTCTTTGTAATTTACCTGTTTGAATACATATTCTCCGTTTACTGTTATGGAATTACTTTGCAACCTTCCATAATTATTAAAATAATATGTGAATATACCTGACCAATTTTTGGGAGGCATGTATATCAGGGGAATTTTTTCTTTGACATTAGTGCCTTTAAGGAAAGGAAATTTTGTAATAATTTTCATATTATCTGCCGGTTCATAAGAGCACAGCAAATCGAAACCAATAATTTGAGCATCTGTCTGTTCATATTCAAAAACCGGGAAAGCCCCTTTTATGGTAAGTTCCACTTCTGCTTGTGGTTGCAGGTATATGTAGTCCCTGATATTCTGAACATAGCCCAATGCCTGGATAAACAGTCTTTTGCCGACATTCCAGTCAGTAGAAAAGATGAACTTTAATGATTTTTCGGAAGCCAGTTCGGGATTTCCTATTTCTATGCCACTTACCCCCTGATGCAACCCAAAGCTGTATAATTCATTGATTTCCGGCGCCCTTAATACATAACCCAAATCAAAATTAATTTTGAGAAACCCGGACAAACGGCAGGAAGTTCCGGCAGAAAAACTGTAATCATTGAATAAGTGGTTCTCCCTTTCTATCTTCCTGGGAAGGGTTCTTGAAATGGCCCACACGTTCATCTTTTTCAAATCATACCGTGCGCCAAATTCGTAAAACAATTTGTTACGTTCTTTCTTAAGGATTATAAAAGAAGAACCCCGGTACGACCTGTAATCGGGTATTAACGGCAAAATCCCTGTTTCAGGGTCATTGACATTATCGGTTTAGTTTAACTGTACACCTGTTTTGATCGAATACCCATTGGCAAAAGAATAATTATAAACCCCTTGTGCAAATTGGCTGTTTTGCCACAAACTTAATGCGGGTATATCAGACCGGCCACCCCTTCTTACATCAAATTCTTTCCGTCTGTCAATCTGACCGCCATATTCCAGTTGGAGAGATTGATTCTCTGAAACCAGATAATGCGCTTCAATCTTCAGAAGATGATGTTGGACTTCCTGGCGCGGGGAAGTAATGTTATAAGACGCAGCAACTTTTGTATAAAATGGTTCTTCCCTTGACAGTGCTTCTTCCAGGTCAGTTGTATTGCCAATATGAGAACCCCTTAAAATACCTATATTGGTATTATACAGGCTGTAATACAAACTTGTGCGCCATTTACCGGAAATTTTCTTTTCAAGCTGAACAGCCAGATCTCCTTCCCGCTTCCCTGTATTGGTGAGGTAGTAATCAGCGCTTTTCATATCACCCAAAACTTTTAGCGTGCCTGTAACCCTCCAGGCTGCCCGGTGATCTTTCCTTCCGAAATGGGTATTCAGTGTATGCCCGGTACCATTGCTTTGAAATATATAATTAATATCTCCGCTCAGGATTGAATCATTCGGGATGTTCCCGGGTTCCACCAGTACGATTCCACCCAATGAGTTTCCGGAATAAGACAAAGCGCTTGCACCTTTCACAACCGATATACGGTTGGCCACAAACGGGTCTATTTCCGGTGAATGGTCGTTGCCCCACTATTGTCTGGCCTGGGCAATATCATTGTTCAGGATGGTAACACGATTGCCATAAAGGCCGTGTATAACCGGTTTTGAAATACCTGACCCGGTTTTGAGGATACTTACTCCCTGGATTTTTTCTATTATTTCCGCAAGGTTTTTATTTCCTTCCGCAACAACCTCTTCCGTGTTGATTGTACTGCTGACCTGGGCAGTATTGCTGTCTTTTTTCCCATGAACTACTACTTCGTTCATCAATTCGTCATGATGGTTTAGGAAAATAAGGAACGTTGTGTCTATTATTAAGCCTTACTGTAAGTTCCTTCATTTCACAGCCAATATGCCTGAACTGAAAGCGATAAATCCCCGGGCATAAATTTTTCATTGCAAAATATCCCAGGCTGTCAGCTACCACACCCTTTTTTGTATTTATATCATAAACACTGGCAAAAGGCAGTACAATACCTGTACTTACATCGAGAATACGGCCTTTAAAAGAAAGGCTGCAATTTTGTCCAAATGAAAATACAGGTATGAATAGAGCAGCGAGGCTGAAACAAACAAGTTTACTAAATGACAACATCAAACTCTACCTCAATATCAGTTTTACCACCTGCATTTGTTATATCGCCATCAGAAACTCCTGAAGCAAATTTGTCAAGTTGGTGGCGCAATGTTATGGTCAACTGGCCACTTGAAGCCGCCCCCGTACTCAAAGTGTTTTCAATTCCTACCGGGTTGCCATCCGGGTCAGCATCATCGTAAGCCACGGCCAAATCAAGCCCACCGCTTGTCCTGAAAAAAAACTGGTGTTGCTGGTTTTCATCTCGTATTTCATTTGTAGTTGTATCCGCAGGGCTCTCTTGTTCATTCAATAATTCCAGTGTTCCCATATAAGTAATATTGGCATCCAAAGTATCGACTGTATAAACAGGAGCATTACCGCCATCACCATCCAAATCTACAAATTTCAATGTTTTCTCAGTACCTCCGCCTACTGGAGTCAGGGTATACTTCAAAGTGGTAATCACTTCTTCTTCATTGGGTATTTCAGGGTCATCTTTTTTGCATGAATTCAGGATTGATGCAATAATGACTGTAAATGCAATGATATATGATGTATTTTTCATTTTTTTTGATTTTAATTTGATTAATATATATTTTAAAAGATAGCTGGTACGCATTTCCTCATTACATTTCATATCCAACAAATTGAAATTATCCAGCCTTGCACTATTGCTTAATGTTGTAAAACATTAAAACTGCACATATTAAAATACGCAATCTGATTTTAAAACGGAAATGAATAAAAATTTACATGAGAAAACATGCATAAATTAAATATGTAAAGGGGGAGCACGTAAAGAAAAGTGATACCCTAAAAATTTCTTGTTTTCACTTGATATCGGCTGAGTGTGAAAAATAAGGAGAATACCAATAAATACCAGGTAAAAAAAGTAACGGGAAAATTAGAAATATCAAATTCAAAATTACAGACAGGACAGGTTCCTGCTCCTGGTTCTGATATTATGAGAAAATTCCTTCTATCTGCTTTAGCCGGTATATGTACAGTATGATGCTTTAGGATATGAATATCCTGATATACCTTCGGTAGCGTAAAAACCACCAAAAGAAATAAAGCCAAATATTTCGCCTGTTTTATCATACTGTATATAAAGTTATTTTATAAAGTAACAATACAAAAATAGATTTGTTTTTGAGGATTTAAAACATTTAATAACAATTGTAAAGTAATTAATGCCGTCCATACTTTTTAACCTATAGTAAGTTATAAGAACATCCGGATGTCGATTAAAATTATCCAGACAATCTTATTCATGTGTATACACTATAACATTTTTGTATCCATTTTTTGCAACGGTAGTATTGGATAAGTTTTCCGTAAGGAATATCGTCCTCCACTGCAAAAATCAAACTATCTTTTTTATCCATTAGGGCAGGTATTGAATAATAACTTGAGAGAGGACCATTTTCTTACGATAATTTAAGAAAAATATTCCTTAAATAAATTTATTTAACTTAGTAATACTGGTAATTGTAGCCTTGGATCAGGAAGCTGTTTAAGGTCCTGGACAGCTCATTCAGTTCGTTATCGCCCTTCATTATGTATTTATC
>CAYUAV010000409.1:0-4225 GCA_964442665.1 uncultured Bacteroidales bacterium | reverse complement strand
ACTTTTTATTTCAAATAATAATAATTACAGCAATAATAACCATTATTACCTGCAGCACCTCTGGAGCTCTAGAATACGAAAATAATAAAAATAACTTTATTCGCGAATACACAAACTTAAAAAAACTTACAACAGACGGTGGTATAAATATAATAGAGGAAAGTACTCAGAAAAATGTTGAATTAAGAGGCGTTGTTTTCCCTGGCGGTGTTGGACAACATCCATTCGGTTCTACCGATGAAGTAAAGTACCATACAACAGAATGGGATATAAAAAATATTAAATCATGGGGTGTGAATGTAATATTACTCTATATAGATTATCATTGGTTTAATACGGAAGAAGGTTACAAACATATCGAAGAAATATTAAATTGGTGCAGAAAATACGATATTTATATAATACCTCATCTTAATGTGCTTCCGATCGGAGGCTGGCGGGGTGGTCCGGCTTTTTTTTCAAACAAAGAAGCAAAACAGCAGGTAATTGAATTCTGGAAAATATTTGTATCAAGATATAAGGACGAAGAAGAAATTGGCGGATACGGTATACTGGACGAACCTCATGCCGGTGGTGAATCGATATATGATCCTGTGTTTAAAGCTGATTTAAAAAAATACATGGAATCAATCATAGATGAAATCAGGAAAATCGATCAAATAACACCCATCTATATAGGAACGGTGTACGGCTCACCATATGGATTTATAAAAATAGATGATTCCAAACAGCATATAGTTTATAATATTCATTTTTATGAGCCAATGGCATATACACATATTCTATACCCATTAATATCAGCAGGAGGAGTATCTGAAAATGTAGAATATCCTGGATGGTATATAGATTCCGTCATTAATGATTATAATAATCCTGCACAAACAATCAATTACCCCATAGTTTCAGCAGGGAACAGTTATGGTTGGAAAGAATATATCATTGAAACTGTAGTACCTGATTTGGATGTATTTGAAACTAATGTTCCGCCCGATATAATAAAAAAATCATACCTGGCTTATTTAAACATTTTCTGCAATGGTGATAATAATGCAATAATATATTATGATAATTTTCAATACTCAATAGACGGGAAGGAATTTATTCCTGTTGAAAACGGATCATTTGAAGAGGCAATCGAATGGGATGAGAAATCTCCTTTAATATGGAATAAATATATTTCCGATAGCGGTTCGATGGAAAGAACAGAAGAACAAGCATACAATAGCAACCACTCTATCAAGTTTAAAAATTGTAGTGGATGGTCACATTACGAGAATATTGACAACTGGATTTCATCCGCGGGTGCAATTGATGTTACAGATTATATCGGAAAAAGCTTCAGGATTAAATTTTACGTAAAAACAAAAAATGCATCGGCAGGATTGAATGGTATTCAAATTAAGTGGGCTACAGCCTGTAAAAAATATCTTGACAAAACCAAGTTACATAGTCTTATAGATGAATTAATAATAAATAGAAGGGACAATTTAAACAGACCTTTTTTTATTGGAGAATTTACACCATTACTACCTTCACACAGTAAAGACAGATTGAATTTCTTACATGATGAAATAGAATATTTTGAAATAAACAAATTACATTGGACATATTATGTTTATAGAGAGAATTTGATAAATCCCGACAGAAGATATCTTGGGATATATAATGGTCCAATTGGTGTAGAAGCAAAAGATTGTTATTTAGATAATGATATCCTGGATATTCTTAAATCATTTTATCCCCGGTAATTATTTGGTTAGATGGGAAACTTTGCCTGCGACCAGTCTATATGCAATAAAGTTAAATAGCAGGAATAGTATTTTTACGGAACATCCCGCAGTACCAATAAGCCGACTGGGCAAAACAAAGTACGGAAAATATGGTTAAATATAGTAAAGATAACAGTCGCCTTTTCACCTGGTCCCCCATTTTAATAAAATCTGTTTAGTATTTGAACATCACTTTTGTATATACAATTCTTATCATGAATTTTACCTGAATCCGTATAAAAAGTGATTATTTATACTATTTTGGTTAAAGAGTTTAATGGTCAAACTCACATTTATTTGGGATTTGAGAAAACAGCAATAGTTCGACTTGATTTTTACTTGTTTAAAAGGTTTTGCTCTAATCTCAGGGAATTTGGACAAACCTGTCCCCTTGATTTTTAGGTTCTAATAGATAATTTTATTCAGTCAGCAATTGATTTAGTTTTTGGAAAATTAGGAACCAAGGATTTCCTTCCCATATTTTGATGAACCATTTCCTTCCATGGCTTACTATTTTATATGCTATACAAATGATATCAGATATGACTTTTCGAAGGCGTTTTCTTTTAACATTCGGTTTAACAGGCAATAACTGCGGCTGTGAAAGTGCTGTTTGCCCCAGAAACCTCAAGCTGTTAAAGGCTATCATAGCAATTTGTAATATAAGAGAATTGACAGACATCTTACCAGACGGTAAACGCTCAACATCCTTATCTGTCTTTAATTCACTATGAAATTGTTCACTGGTCGTGGGGTCGAAAAAATACATCCGACGTAAAAAGCCTGGTCATTTACGTTAAAGAACTGTGGTTTAAGGCACATAACATTGTATTCAGTTGTCATTCTCTATGGAAAGAGAAAAAAGAGAGCATAAAAACCAAACCGGTTTTAGAAACAAGACATAGCTTGCGCGTCTTGAAAAGTAATTGCAGATTTGATTGTTAGAGTATGGCAAATGTTAAGCAACACGCTTGTAATAATGATGCAGACCTGAAAGCACAGGAATAGCGAAGACCCGGCCTTTGGTGTAAGGAGTATATCCGTCCGGTATTTTCTGGTTGATTCCCTGGTGCGGACGCATGGAATTATAGTAATGAACATACTGTAAAAGGATATTTTTAAGCTGGTTTTCATTGAGCAAAATGAAGTTATCCAATGCCTCACGGCGAACAGAAGAGATAAAGCGTTCGGCGTACGCATTCATATTGGGAGCCCCGACTGAAGTGGTAACGCCTGTGATATTGTAAAGATGATAGTTCTGGGTAAACTCAGGCGAACGGTCATGGATGAGGTAGGATGTATGAGTCTTGTCTTCAGAGAAATGAATAATGCGCTGGCGCACAAAAAGCCTTGTGGGATTGGTGGTAAGAGAGAAGTCCACGATTTTACGAGTTTTTAAGTGGATGATGAAGAAGATGTAAAAACGTTTATTGAAAATGGTATCAACCGTGAAGAAATCGCTTGCGAAAAGGGAATCCATGTGCGCTTTAATGAATCGCGCCCAGGTAAGGCTTTTTTTAATCTTACCGTGTCTTCTGAAATCCTTGAGAATGTTCGAAATAGTGGTTTTATCGAGTGAGACGCCTAATTTTAAAAGCTCACCCTGGATGCGCTTTATTCCCCAGACCAAGTTACTATTTTTCATATTGAGGATGAGGTTTTTTATGTATTGAGGAGTAGAAGGCCGACTTTTTGCTTTGGAGTGGTGAGGGAATGTCCGGAAGCTTCTTATTAAGCTTTTAGTCCATTTGAGTACAGTTTCAGGCTGCACTATGGCAAGGTGCTTTTTAAGTTTGGGGAATAGAGATACCAAGAAACAGATGAAGCGTTTGGAGAGAGGGTCTATTTTTATTCTCTTTTTACGGAAATCTAAAGATCGTTTGAGGCAGGTGATTTGTTTGTGTTGAAAGAGGAGAAGGGAGAGGAGCTGCTTTTTTACTGATGGAAGAGGCAGGAACAAGCATTGAAAGAAAAGCAGGAAGAGTTTGAACATGGCCTTACTTACTCCTTATTTGTTTTAGAGGATGTCGCAAGCATGATTATATAAAACCCGGAGTAATGGTCAATATGTGTCCCTTGCCAGATTGTGATAATATTTTTTCCCGGATTAAGACTGTATCGTTTAACGGAGAAATCGGCTGGTGTTTTGACGTGTACCTGATTGTTTTGCTAATTCCGTCCAGCTTAAAACCTATATCACGCTTTCCGTTTCAATGTAATCGCTAAAAAAGCGTTCAACCGGTCAGCCGCCCGCCCGCGCGGGGCAAAGTGGCACAATGCTTTTAAAGCGAAAGTTTTAACGGATGAAAGCAGCAGTGAATCTTTATTTTGTAACCGTCAAAAGAACCGCACCTAGTCAAAAAGAAAAGGACTTGTATTCGTCTGCGTCCAAGTACTGGGGAAGCAGGGTCTTGAAGTCTTCTTTGTTTTGACAAAGCGGGATCTGGGAAAAGATA
>CAYUAV010000408.1:0-4227 GCA_964442665.1 uncultured Bacteroidales bacterium | reverse complement strand
TAATGAAATAGGAGTGGGGATTGTTTTGTCTGCATGCCTCAAAAAGAATTTTACTGTTCGAACTCGATTTACCACCAACAAATAGTAAACTGTCGACGGTTCTGCTGAACTCGATCAACCATGGGGCGCGGTTTGCCACCTGTCCGCAGATAGAGCTGAAAACAACAAGATCTTCTTCAGAAAGGCCATGACCCAGAAGTTCCCGGGTAATTTTTTTCCTGATCTCAGCATACATCTGTTTATCCTTGGTAGTCTGAGCGAATAGAAATACGGGTTTGGTGCAGTCAACTTTACTTGTATCGGCGATTATCTCAATAATTATACTTTTCTCAATTTGACCGCGTAATCCAACCACTTCCGGATGATCCTGCTTACCATATATAACAATCTGGGCATTGGGAAAAGTCTGTTCCACATTTTTTATCTTATCCTGCAGTCTGAGTACTACGGGACACGTTGCATCGATGAGTTCAATTCCGTTTGATCGGGCATAATCATAGGTTTCAGGAGGTTCGCCGTGCGCCCTGATCATGACTTTACAATTCGAAAGTTTAAAATAGGTTTCACGGTCGATGAAATGGATTCCCAGCGAACGTAACCGATTTACTTCTTCCTCATTATGTACAATTTCTCCAAGGCAATATATCGATTTTCCACCTGTCACTTCCTTTTCAGCCATATTAATAGCTCGCTTTACACCAAAACAAAATCCCGATCTCGGATCAATAAAAATTTCCATTTTACTATACCGTAAGCAGATTCTTTTTGTTCAGAATATGTTCAAACCACACCATCTGTTCCTCGAATGTCATGGAGCTGTTATCCAGCAGAATTGCATCTTCAGCCTGCCGTAAAGGACTTATTTTTCTGGTAGTATCCTGTTCGTCACGCATTTTGATATTTTCCGTAACTTCACCAAGACGTGCTTTAATTCCTTTTGACTTCAGTTCATCGTATCTTCTTTTCGTACGCACCTCCATTGAAGCTGTCATAAATATCTTAATCTCAGCGCCAGGAAACACAACAGTGCCTATATCACGGCCATCCATTACAATTCCTTTATCTTTTCCCATCATTTGCTGCAATCCGACCAGATATTCGCGTACTTCACCGATTTTACTTATGGTGCTTGCTATTGATGAAACCTCAACTTCACGTATTTCCTGTTCCACATTTTCACCATTTAGCAGGGTAAAACTTTCATCATTTCTGTTTATAAAACTGATACCAATCTCCGATAAGGAATTTATAAGCTCGACCGAATTGATATAGTTCGCATCAATTAAGTTTTTTCTAATTGCAAATAGTGCAACAGCCCGGTACATAGCCCCACTATCGAGATGAATGTATCCCAGCTCCGATGCAATTAATTTGGCAAAACTGCTTTTACCACACGAAGAATATCCATCAATAGCAACAATGATTTTCTTTTTAAGCGATACCATGGGCGGGCTGATAATGTCCAAATTTAGTACTTATTGCTGAATTCGTCCAGATTAATGCTTACGGTGAAATGGTTGGTTACAGCGGCGAGGTGATAACGCGCTCGGGCATAGTTAATATTGAATTTATAGATTTTAACACCAAAACCCCACGAGAAACCGGATGTTCCGGCCTTATCCGGTATTTTTAATTCTTCCCGGCGGCGGTAGTTGTAACCGAGCCGGAAACTGAAATTTTTCATTGGCAGGAATTCTAGTCCCAGAACTGTGTGACGCATAAAATTGTCGCCAAAGGAAGCAAGTTTGCTCTGTTTTGTCGTTTCACCGGTAAAAGGGTCAATGTTATTTGCAATATCTTCTTCAGTTTCGTATTGCAAATCAGGAGTTTCCAGGTTACGAAAGAGAACCGAGAAACGAAAGGGAGCATGTTTAAGCTTTTGTGTTATTCCAAGTTGAATTTCGAAAGGGAGAGATTCTCGTTCAGCATCAATATAGTAAGGTTCAATGTGCCCTCCCATATTTTTCATAACAAATGCTGCAGTAAAAAGCCGCTTAGGATTATGATAGGTAATTCCGGCATCGAGTGCCAGTCCGAAAGCATTCCAGTATTCATATTTTGATCCGATAGCTTTTAGCGTACCTCCAACCTGCAGCAGACTGTCCAATATCGGACGCGAATAGTAGATATTTATTGAATAATCATACACATGGTTGAAAGTACCTATTATATTTCCGTGAATGTCGGCTTCTGTGAATTCACCATAATCGATATGGTGAATACCCAGGCCGAAATTCCCGATACCCTGAAATGTCCGTGCATAGGTAACATAAGCGAATCGGATATCAGCAAGATAATCGGCATAACTCAGACTTAAATGATTTGACATAGATCCGTTCAGAAGCGAAGGATTGAAGTGGACCAGGTTCACATCATCATCAAAAATACTGATCTGCTGTCCTCCGAGGGCTGTTGCACGCGATGAAACCGGGGTATTCAGAAAAGCCCAGATATGATTACCGCCTGATTGTGCATTGAGCAGGAAAGAACAGAATGAAAATAGTAAAGTATATAAATATCTGGTCATGCAGGAATGGTAATTCTATAATACAATTCTGGTAAAAATATAAATATTGGCCGAATAAGTGTTCAATTCCTTAAAACGGTATAAGAGATTTTTTAGTATTAATTCAATACATGTTAAAAATAGTTACTTAAATAACGCCACAATTTTTATGGAATGTTATTAATCCGGCAAATTCAGGAAATCGCAAAGAAATTTAGGTTTTCCGTTAAGCAGTGTTGATTACATGACAGAATGGGCCTTCCTGATCTTTTCTATAATATTAAAGACCACCGGACATATTATAGAATTTTTTGCAGTCAGGTCGAGAATTTGATGAAACCGTTTACGGTCGGTATGAGGATATTTCCTGCAGGCTTTTGGCCGCGATTCATAAATTGAACAATAATTATCGCTGCCGAGGAACGGGCATGGAGTCAGTCTGAAAACATACTCTTCATCTTCATCGAGTATCAGGTATTCGGATATAAGATCGGCTGTTTTCATCTTTAAAACCTGTCCCAAGCGCCTCAAATCACTCTCATGCATAGCCGGACTGATTGTTTTACAGCAGTTGGCACATTCCAGGCAATCTATCTGTTCAAATTCACGATTATGAAAATCATGTACTATTCGATCGAGTTTCTTTGGTTGTATCCGTCTAAGTTTACGAATCAGAATTGCAGTCGATTTATGTTCTGCGGCAGCCTTCAATTGCATCCGGTGCAGCGATTCTCTTGTATAACTCATCATTTTTTCCTGAAGAGTCTGATTTTTGGAAACCGGACTATTTGCGACATGAAAAGTCCGGAAATGGTAATAAAAATGCCCGCTATTTTTAACCAGGGAAGTTTCTCATGCAGAATATACACTGCAAAAATGGCGGTTACAATAGGAATAAAATTTGTGAACACAACCGATTTGGTTATCCCGAGTTTTCTCACTCCCTGTATAAAGAAAAGGAATGCCAGCGAAGAAGCAAAAACAGCCAGATAAATAACCGGGATAAAGTCTTTAAACGTCAAAGCAGACCAGGGAATAATTCTGACTTCAGTAAGCAGAAACAGGGGTATGAAATACAGTCCTCCTATAAAATTTTGAAACCAAAGTATCGAAAGGGCATTGTAGTGATCCGACAAACGTTTGAGCATAACAGTATAGCCAAGGGTTGAGAAAACAGCAAGAACAATCAGGAAAATACCAAACCATGGGGCATCACCCATTTTACCGTCCACATAAACTACTACTAAAACTCCAATGAATGAAATGAGAATACCCAGGTAGTTATTGACTTTAAGTCGTTCTTTGTAGTAGTAGTAACCTGCAAAAGGTGTAATAAGGGGAATGATGGCAATAAGTATTGCGGCCAGGGTGGATGAAACGTAAAGCATTCCGTAACTTTCGCCGATGAAATAAAGAAAAGGTTCGAATAAGGCCAGAATGAGAAAATATTTAATATCCTTTCTGGCAGGCCATTTCAGTCTGCGTAACATAAGAGCTGACAACAGCAAAAGCGGTGCTGAAATAAACAGGCGAAAAATAATTACGGTAGCCGGCCGGAAAGCTACAAATGCCTGTTTATACCAGATAAAACTTAATCCCCAGAAAAACATGGCCAGCAGTAATGCGAGGTAAATTTTAACAGTACTGTCCGATTTCATATTCTGATTGAAATAGAAGGTGCAAACCTAAAGATTTTTACCATTTTGCACTATAAAAAAATT
>CAYUAV010000407.1:0-4228 GCA_964442665.1 uncultured Bacteroidales bacterium | reverse complement strand
GATTTTACAACCTCTGACCTCAAGGGCCTTCTCTACCATGGTTTCATACGGCACATTTGAGACCACATGTTCGTATGTACATATGCCTGTAGGCAATATTTCAGGAATATCGGTATCGGCAATGACCGGGAATCCATAGTTTATGGCTCCGGCTGCCACGGCATATTTATCGGGAGTAACTTCACCGAATGCCAGTACGAAAGCAAATATCCTGTCCTTGTTGTATTTAAGGTTTCCTTTGAAATCGCCTGGCTTGACACCGCCAAATGATAAAGCCGCCCGGTTGGCAAATCCCAGTGCAAAAACAAGCGCTGATACATCTTTTCCGAAAGGAACAAGACGGGTTTCCCATCCCAGCTGAACACCTTCTTCGGCAAGCTGTTCGGCAAATTGCTTACCATCCGTGGGTCCGCCCATAAAGACATACAGATTTTTTTCCTGCAGTTCCTTTGCGATTTTGACCGCAATGGCATTCGAAGGAGCGGCACCCGTTATGGCAGCAAATCCCGGGGCAGTGCCGTCGACAAATTCAATGCCCCGTTCACGCATAATAACATCGTTGGCCGCGCCAAGCCAAATACCATCGACCGGATTGGGTCCGGTCACATATTTACAGGCTTCGATAACTTCGCAGGCGAAAAGCGCTGCAACACCGGCATCGAGCGTATTTCCAAGATAAGGCAGCCATACATTGGCAGCGGGTCGTGAAGGAAGTAACTCTTTTGCTTTATTAAGAACTTTTCTCAGGTCGTTCAGCATATGTACTTTTTCACCTGTGAAGGAGTAAACTATAGGAAGATAGTAGGCGGTACCCGGAAAACTCACTTCAAAGTCTTCTCCCTTCGATTTGATGGCTTTGTCGAGGAGATTTTCAGCCTTTGCAACCCATTGTATTGCGCCTTCAATAGCACTGTCGCATATTATCTTCGACATTATAGATTCCTCCTGTCTTTCATGTCAAATAATTTTCTTTCCGTTTTTTTGTTAATACCCAGGTTTTCCCTGGCTTCATCAATAATAGCAAGAATTTTTTTGCTGGCCTCAACAGGATCGGATTCGTAATGGAACGAAGCACCGAAAAGTTTTTTTGTCTCATGATTGAGGAATTTCGAGACATTATCAGATCCTGAGATATGGAAGGGTTGTCCGAGCACCACATCAACTCCCGATGCCACGAAGTAACATCCGATGGCCACTGCTTTTTCGCTCATCCATTCCGGGGCCACGCCAACAGCCGGCAGTTGAGAAATATCGTCTCCCAATCCTCCTTCATTTACTACCTCGGTGGCGGCTTCCAGTATTCTGGAATTATCGACGCAACTTCCCATATGGAGCACAGGCGGCATGCCTACAGCTTCGCAAACTTCACGCAAACCCTTACCGGCTTTTTCGAGGGCAGCCTCAGGCGTAAGCATACCCTCCTTACCGGAAGCAATAGCAGCGCAACCGGTTTTCAGAATAAGGACGTTCTCTCTGAGCAATTCCCGGGTTAACACATTAATATATTCATCCACTCTTCCTTTCGGATTGGTACAACCCACAATACCCACTACACCTCTAATGCGGCCGGCGATAATAGCATCGTTCAATGGACGGAATGAAGCGCGGAACCTGCCTCCAAGCATATATTTTATAGCATCGACACTGAAACCAGCTATAAGAGGGGATGAAACATCAGGGATCGTTACTTTTTCCGGAACCCTGTTCTTAAAATTGTCGATAGCTCTTTTAAGTAGTGCCCTGGCCGATTCCATGGCATTGTCCTCATCGAAAGGCATATGCAGGGCTCCTTCTGTCATGGCGATATCGGTTGTGGAAACAATTTCGGTATGGTATGACTTGGCAACTTCCGGTAAGCTGGGCATGCAGCATTGTACATCGATGATCATCATTTCAACTGCACCGGTAATGACAGCCAGTTCCTGCTGGAGGAAACTGCCGGCCAGGGGAATTCCGTGCCGCATCAATATTTCATTGGCAGTACAGCAAATCCCTGACAGCTGAACTCCTTCGACACCTGCCTTTTTAGCATAGGCTGTTATTTCCGGATCATGAGTCGCAATAGCCAGCATTTCGGAAAGTTCCGGTTCATGCCCATGCACAACAATGTTGGGTTTATCTTTGCTTAAGATACCCAGGTTCGCTGCACTTCGCACAGGCGAGGGAGTGCCAAAGAGAATATCGGAAACGATCATGGCAATACGGGAACCTCCCCAGCCGTCGGCAAGGGAAGTTTTAAAGGCATTCAGAAGAATATTTTTGTAGCTGTGATCAACGCCCATATGAGTGCGGTGCATGGCCTCGACAATCACTCTGTCGATACCTGCCGGTTCAATACGATTTGATTTCCAGATATTTTGCTGGCCGGCAGGAGCAAGATTCAGGCTTGTGAGTTTTTCTTCCTGCGAGGTAAATTCTTTAATGAACAGGTTCGCCAGGTCGAGTGCAATCTCTTCGTCAGTTCTGCCAACAGAGGGAATGTGAAAATCGTCAGCAGCCCTGTACAGTGCTTTTTTGTCTTTGATCTGGTATCCGCCGCCTTTTCCTTCGGCAATCTTTTTTAAGCGCAGCACAAGATGACGGCCATGATCGGAATGAGCAGCAGTGCCGCCTACAACTTCCCGTAAATAATTCCTTGCCACTATGGTATCGGCATCGGCACCACAGATACCTTTTGGCGCTTTTGGAGTTATCCTGCACGGACCCATATGGCAGATACGGCAGCATACACCGCTGGTGCCGAATTTGCACTGGTTTTTTTGCGTTTCATACCGCGTAAAACAGGTATCAATCGATTCTTTGATTGCTTTTTCCAGCACCTGCATTGAAGCAGGATCATAAACCAGCTGGTCTGTCTTTAATCCTTCCTTTTCCATATCTTCGATCTTTCCGGTGAAATTCTACATTTTCAATCTTGTTATAGCTCCAGTTGTGTCAATAATTCATCTATTCTGATCAGTACGGGATTGTCTTCATGCAATTGGGTAATCACCTGGCTGCCTTCCGACAGATCAATTAATTCATGATTATCGGGCAGGCTCATGAGAATATCTGCATTCGAAGTTTTTTTCAATTCATGGGCTGAATCGGGTAAAGTATTCTTTCTGATCCGGTTAATAATATATACAAGCTTCTTATACTTTATTCCCATCTCGACTGCCAACATATAAAGACGTTTTAAAGTCTCCAAACCCCGGTTTGACGGATCGCTGACGATGATAAGCACATCAACCTCCTGAACGATCCTTCGCGATAAGTTTTCCAGTCCGGCTTCATTATCAAGTACGATGTACGGGTAATTACCGGATATTTCATTGATTACCGATTTTAATACATTGTTGGCATAACAATAACAACCGGGTCCTTCCGATCGTCCCATAGCAATGAGATCGAAATCCTTAGCTTCAACCAAGCTTTCAGCAATTTTCATCTCAAGCAATTCCTGTTTGGAGGTGCCGGTTACCATTCCTTTGCCGGCAATTTCCCGGGCTTCTTCGCGTACACGTCCGACAGTTTTTTCGGCTTTCACACCCAGCAAAGCATCCAGACAGGTATTGGGATCGGCATCGATAGCCAGAACGGGTGTGCGCCCCCGTTTAATTAAACGGCTGACAATCAGTGCGGATATTGTTGTTTTTCCAACGCCTCCCTTTCCTGTTATGGCAATAAGATGATTCATTGTTTGTGATTATTTATGCTTCAATTTTATATAAAATATCCTGAAATCTGATCAATAAATCATTGCTCAGGTTTTCCAGAACCGATATTCCTGTCCGGTCAGAGAGACGGAGTTCTTCTGAAAAGGGAATGGTTCCCAATAATTCTGCAGGGGAAAAAGAAGCGTGAATGAGTTTTTCATCCGCCTGATCGTATACTTTATTGGCAATAAACCGTACATTTTTAACACCTATTTCTCCAGCCATTTTTCTGATTTTTTTTGCCGTATCGATGGCCCGCTGACCGGGTTCAATAACAACAATCATTTTATCGACACCCTTTGCGGTAGCACGACCAAGGTGTTCGATACCGGCTTCCATATCCATGATCAGGATCTCGTCTTTGTAAAGGATCAGATCGGTAACCAGCGAACGGATCAATACATTCTCGGGACATGCGCAACCACTTCCTCCGCTATCGACAGCACCGAGGACCAATAACCTGACACCCCTTATGTCGATAGCATAGGTGTCGGCAATATCCGAAACTTCGGGATTTAGCTTGAATATCT
>CAYUAV010000406.1:0-4256 GCA_964442665.1 uncultured Bacteroidales bacterium | reverse complement strand
TTCTCCGGTTATTAAAACAACACCGAAGGTGTGTCCTGTTTGTAGAAATAACCATTATCCCAACTGTAAAGCCCTGTAAGGGCGGACTGTTTTGAGAACCACAAAATTTTAAACAATCTCTGAAAATTCACTTATTAACAGAAAAAAAAACCATACTTTCTTGCTTTATTGGCCTGAAATAGTATTTTTGTTATGAGGATTTTACGGGAGATAAAAATTGTTCAAAAAGATTAATAGAATAAATCTTCCACATAAATACCTGATAGTATTGATTATTAATATATTTTAATACCCGAACCTATGAAAAAATTCAGTATTCTGTTTTTAATTGTATTTGTATGGGCGTGCGATCCCTGCCGCGATGTGAACTGCGTGAACGGTACCTGTACGGATGGCACATGCGAATGTATAGCAGGCTGGACAGGCGAATTATGCGATGTAGACATGTGTGCCAGTGTAAATTGTGTTAACGGAACCTGTGTTGCCGGTGTTTGTCAGTGTAACAGCGGCTGGACAGGGACATTATGCGATGAATGTCTGAAAGACTGCGATCATGGTGAATGTAACGCATCCGGCGATTGTGACTGTGATAATGGCTGGACCGGCGATCTGTGCGATGAAGAAGAAGTTACCACCATATGTACCAATACTTGCCAATATCACAATGATGGTGAGTGCGATGACGGCGGGCCAGGATCGGATTGGGATTTGTGTCTTTGCGGAACCGATTGTGCCGATTGCGGCACCCGAACTGAGGCTGAATGTGCCGGTGGTGGTGGTGATGGCAATGGTGCTATAGCAGTGTGGACAGCTCTGACATCATTCCCCTGCAATACGCAACAAATTGATATATATATCGATGGCGATTATGAAGGATATATTGACAGCTATTGCAGTTCACAACCTGATTGTGGCGATGGTTGCACCGTAACAGTCGAAGTAACAGCCGGTACACATGAAGTTTATGCTGAATGTAACAATGGCGATGCCTATTGGGGCCCCGGTAACGTAACAGTCGGTACAGATGTTTGTTATCTTCTGGAACTCACCGAAAAAAAATCATTCTCCCCTTTTCAAACAAAGTACAGGAGGTAAGTAAATATTTTTGATCATTAAATAATTCCCGGGATACAAAATTCCGGGATTTTTTTTATTGTTCTGGAATGCTATTTATCCCTACAAGTCTAATATTTCTTTTTTTTGTTTCATGGAGGATAAGTAAGATATCCAATCATTATTAGTATTATAATAAATCCGTTAAAAAAACATAATGACTTTTGTACCTGAGATTTTTACTATTTTTGATCACCAAAACTTAAAAATGATTTATTATGAAAGAGAAATTTGCACTGGTATTGAATGTTATACAAACATTAGTCCTTATTCTGATCCTGATAGTCTTGTTTACCGACAGAAAAGAATCCAAACCCAAACAAATGACAGCTCAACTTGAGGCACATTATAAAAATCCCGAACCCGTAAAACTAACCGGTACCGATGCGATATGGGGAATAAAAGATGCCCCGACAACCGTGGTTGCCTTTGTCGATTATCAATGCCTTTATTGCAAGGACCTGTATAAAAACCTGAAAGAAATTGAAAAGGATTATATTGAAACCGGCAAAGTAAAGGTTATTTTTCGCGATCTGCCGTTAAAAATGCATGAACATTCACGCGAGCTGGCAGCCATTGTTGAGTGTGCCCGGCAGCAGGGTAAATTTTGGGAAATGGCCGATCTGATCCTGTCCTCGAAGGAAAAATATGACAGTACCCAACTCATTCAGTGGGAAGGACAGCTGGGGTTAAATCCGGAGGAAATGGCAACTTGCGTGAACGATAAGAAAACCCTCGATGCAGTATTAGCCGATATCAAAGATGCAAAATCGCGCAAGCTCACAGGTACCCCTGCTGTATTTATAAACGATGTCTATTACCGGGGTACCATACCGGCATCGGATCTCAAGGCTATCTTCGATGGGAAAAAGGTGGCAAAAAGAGCACAAAAAAGCGGGGCTTGCGGGCATTAATGATTTTGGTCTTTCCTTTCAACTCTCGAGGAAAATTACATTTCCCCAGACAGACCCGGTCATTAATAAAGAATTCATGTATACCATTTAAGAGTAACATTTCAGCATTCTTACTTCTTTAAAAAAGTTATGCTGGTTTCAGCATTAGCAGGCTGGTGTTCGATGATTTACCAGTATCTGCTGCTAAAGAGTAATTATTCCGTATACATTTACTGATTTTTTAATTCATATTGTATAACCATTAGTGGAAAAATTATTTTGTGTATTTTGGTTTGTGATAATGCATGTAAATATGATTTTACGATATAATAACTTCATTGTGATATATCAAATACCAGTATTGAAGATGTTGAAGTTTATTCAGTTGTGAACTTATACGATGATGAACTGTTCCTACAGATTCTGCTAAATGTTTATCTTTGTTTAAAATAGATTAAAATGGAATCATTACGTATCGGAATCATAAATCCAAAGGCTAAAAGTATTTTAAAAAATCTGGCAGAAATGAATTTGATCAGGATCAAAAAGAAGAAAGTCAAATCGGAATTTACTGGTATTCTTGTAAGGTTGAGGAAGAATTCTGTTGATGCTCCCAAGTTGGATGAAATCACCGGGGAAGTTGAAAAGGTGAGAAAAACCCGTTATGAAAAGTAAAAAAATCATTCCCGATACCAATTAGAATTAGGAAATATCTATTAATCAACTGCCGCAGGGACAAAGAAAACATTCTCGGTTAGATATTTTTCAATATCTTTGAAAAAAGACTTTATCATGAATGCATCAGAGTTAAAACTAAAGATATTTCGACAGATTGATTCACTCGAAAAGACCGCATTGGAAAATTTATATGGAATTCTGGTGAACTTTATAAATGGTCAGAGAGATATCAATGACTGGCTTAATTTGACCGAAGAACAAAGACAGGGTATATTGGATGCGATAGATGAAATTGATTCAGGTAAAGGTATTCCTAATGACACTCTGATAAATAAATATCGTCAGAAATACTCTCATGTCTAAACTAATTATCTGGTCGCCTTTATCTGAGAAGGATTTTTCTGAAGTTCTCGAGTATGTGGATAAAGAATGGGGCGAGAAAGTAGTTAATCAGTTTATAGATATCACCGATAAATTTTTAAAACAGATTTCAAATAATCCACGACAATTTCCTGTGATATTTAAAAGAAAAAGGATCAGAAAATGTGTTATTACCAAGCATAATACAATTTTTTACCGGGAAAGTAAAGAGAAAATTGATATTCTAAGGATGTATGATACCCGACAGGATCCCAAGAAACTGAAATTTAAATAATTATTGTATATGCACTATTATACCAGGAATAACTCTGTACAACTCAACATTCCTGCGAAAGCAGGAATCCAAACTTTTTATAACTGGATTCCGTGTCAAGCACGGAATGTCAAGGTGTTAAACGCTTGTATGTGGGATAATTGTATATAATCATAAAATAATTTAAACTGACAGTAATAGTTGTCATTGTCAATTCATAAATTCAAATATGAGAATAGGTATCAGATAAACCATACAAACTACTCTATCAATAGTCTGAATTTGCTCCCGAATTTAAAACTTAAACTCATGAGAAGAATCATCAGAATTAACTTATTAGCTATTATGATATTAAATCTCCTTTCATGTATGAATAAAACCGATAAAAAACCGGAAGAAGGATACGCGATTTTCGACTGGTTTGAATACGAAGGGTACGATCCTGTTTACGAGAAACTGGAACCGGGAAACGACGAATACCTGAATCCCATTCTGGCAGGTTTCTATCCCGATCCGAGCATTGTTCGGGTAAAGGAAGACTACTACCTGGTCAATTCTACCTTTTCATTTTACCCGGGTATCCCGATTTTCCACAGTAAAGACCTGGTAAACTGGACACAGAAAGGTCATGTGCTTGATCGTACCTCTCAGCTTGATCTCGACAGCCTGGGCATTTCTCGTGGCGTATTCGCACCAGCCATATCTTATGATAGCGGAACCTTTTACCTCGTTAACACTATCGTTGATGGTATCGGTAATTTTGTGGTTACGGCCGCCGATCCTGCCGGACCCTGGTCCGATCCGGTAATATTACCCTTGGATGGCATCGACCCGTCGCTTTTTTTTGATGATGACGAAAAAGCATACCTCATCAATAACGGCCCGCCGGCTTATGAACCCTTGTACGAAGGACATCGTGCCCTATGGATGCAGGAATT
>CAYUAV010000405.1:0-4256 GCA_964442665.1 uncultured Bacteroidales bacterium | reverse complement strand
CACGGAGAGTATTAAGGGAGAACCTGGTGTGGTATTTGCCTCTCATACCATGTACACATGTTCTAATGCAAGTCTTTCGAACATTAAGGAGCAGATAGTTCTGAACAGGTTAAACAGAGTCGTGGTTGCTTCCTGCACCCCGCGTACGCACGAACCGATCTTCCGTGAAACATTGCGCGAAGCAGGATTGAATCCATACTTATTTGAATTATCGAATATACGCGATCAATGTTCATGGGTACATTCTTCCGAACCTGAAAACGCTACAAGAAAGGCGATTGAGCTGGTAAAAATGTCTATTTCCAGGTCATACCATCTATTGCCACTTGAAGGTGAAAGAATACCTATCCATCAGAATGCCTTGGTCCTCGGGGGTGGTGTGAGCGGAATGTCGGCTGCATTATCTTTAGCTGAGCAGGGCTATGACGTAGATATTGTTGAAAAATCACAGCAGCTTGGTGGTAACCTGACTTGTATTAACAGCACACTTGAGACTGAAACTCTAACGGCTTTCAAGAAACAACTTATTGAAAGCGTAGGTAAACAGCGAAATATCGATATCCATTTGGATTCTGAGATGGAAAGTGTTTCAGAGCATATCGGTGACTTTAAAATTAAACTAAATACAGGAGGTAAATTCAAAGAACTGACATGCGGAGCTATCATCATTGCCACCGGGGCAAAACCGGCTGTAACGGAAGAATTTTCATACGGGACAGTGAAAAATGTGATGACTCAGCTTGAACTTGAAAAGTTGCTTAATAAAAAGAAAGTCGAAAAAAAGGGTCAAACCTATGTCATGATCCAGTGTGTAGGGTCGAGAAATTCAGAAAATCCCTATTGCAGCAGGATTTGCTGTTCCATGGCAGTAAAGAATGCACTGAAGATTAAAAAAGAAGATCCGGATTCAAGAATATTTGTACTATACAGGGATATCAGGACCTATGGTTTCAGAGAGAAATACTATAAAGAAGCGAGAGATAAAGGAGTTATCTTTATTCGCTACAGTAAAGAAAATTTGCCTTTGGTATCAGATATTGATGGAGTTCTGAACAATGTTAAAGTTGAAAGCCCTGATTTTCCTGATCCCATTATTATTGAATCCGATAAACTGATTTTAAGTACCGGTCTGGTAGCCAACGAGGACAACAGGCGAATATCCGACATGTTAAAGGTTCCGCTGAATTCCAATGGATTTTATGTAGAAGCTCATATGAAACTTCGACCTGTTGATTTTGCCACGGAAGGATTATTCCTGTGTGGTCTGGCACATTCACCAAAAATGATCGATGAAAATATCTCGCAGGCCAGGGCTGCAGCAGCGAGAGCAGCCAGCATACTCTCCAAGACCCATCTCGAAGTTGGGGCACAGGTGTCTGTTGTCGATCAGAATAAATGCATTTCCTGTATGACTTGTGTTAAGGCTTGTCCATATGGAGCTCCTTTTCTTAATTATGACCATAAAGCAGAAGTTGAAAAAGCCAAATGCATGGGTTGCGGAATATGTGCCTCCGAATGTCCTGCCAGAGCTATTCAATTAAATCATTTCCGGTCCGATCATTTCAGAACTATGATTGATAAATTGTTTGATGTTGCAGAAATTGTATAAATATGGATAATACAAACTTTGAACCCAGAATAGTTGCATTTTGCTGCCACTACTGTGCCTATGCATCAGCTGATCTGGCCGGCTCCATGCGTTTGCAATATCCGACTGGGGTCAGAATAATCCGTACACCCTGTACCGGGCGGTTGGAAGTGGAATATTTCATGAAAGCTTTGGAAAATGGCGCCGACGGAGTGCTGATTGCAGGCTGTCTGGAAGGCGGATGCCATTTTATTGAGGGAAACCTCCTTGCGAGAAAACGGGTTAATGCTACACGTGTCATATTAGAAGAATGTGGTATTGAAAAAGAACGCCTGCGGATGGTAAATGTTTCTGCAGCAGGGGCAGTAAACCTGGTTAAATTTATTCATGATTTGGTAAGTGAAATTAAACAATTAGGACCTAACCCTATTAATATAAACACGAAAAAACTTAAAGAGGAGACCTATAAATGATAGTTGCAGAAAGGAAAAAAATACCCGAAATCCTTGACATCATTAAAGATCATAAAAATGTACTTGTCCTGGGTTGTGGAACTTGTGTCACGGTTTGCCTTGCAGGTGGCGAACGTGAAGTCTCAATAATCTCTTCGGCACTGAGAATCGCTTCAAAAAAATCGGGCAAATATATTAAGTTTAACGAGTTCACTATTGAAAGGCAGTGCGATAATGTGTTTATCGAGGGTGCTGCCGAAGAGATATCAAAGAATGATGCTGTACTTTCGCTGGGTTGCGGAGCAGGGGTACAGGCAATTGCCGAGCGATATCCTGAAAAACCGGTTTATGCAGGGCTTAATACTTCTTTTCTGGGTATTCTCGAATCACGTGGCGTATGGACCGAAAAATGTGCCCAATGCGGAGCATGTGTTCTGGCTGATTTTGGAGGAATCTGTCCCGTAACCCGATGCGCCAAGCATCTGCTTAACGGACCCTGTGGAGGTTCGCGGGAAGAACGCTGCGAGATAAGCCCGGACCAGCCTTGTGCATGGCAAATGATTTATAAAAGATTAACAGATATCGGTGAAACGGATAAAATTAGGAAAATATATCCGATGAAGGATTGGAGTAAAAGTCTTGCAGGAGGTTGCCGGACTATTATCAGGGAAGATCATAGGATTTAGCAGAATGGTAAGCATTGATTTTAATTTATTCAGGTACCTATCTGGCGCCAAAATATTTGCAATTCCGATTTCTTTATGATCATTTCAATTCTCATATCCTGATGAGAAAAAGTCAGGAAGATCCCTTAAATCATCATAATTCAAGCTAAATCTTAATATAATAGAAGATTTCACATAAACCAGTCGGAGAGTATAAATCCTTTGAACTCTCATTAAGCCTGCGACTTTTTTTGTATACCTTACTCATCCCAATAGCTCCTCCAACATCTCCTCTTCCTCAATAAATAACTTTCCGCTTTCCTTCATTTTTTTATATTCTTTGAATTTCTCTTCGATTTTAACGAGTATGTCATAAGGGGTGGCTTTATAGAGGAATTCCTCGCTGAAATTACAGAAACCCATAAATTCGGTTATTTCATCTTCCTCTAGCTGAGTTACTTTGAATATAATCTCACGGTTATATTTTTTCTCGATAACCCGTTGCCTTTCTTCTTTTTTTAAAACTTCAACATAGTTCAAACGCTGTTTGTCTTCGCGCGAAAGAATTGGTACCGAGACTGTAAAAAATTCGGTTGAAGGTTTCTGAAGCATATCTTCAACTTCTTTTTCATAATGAGCTTCCTTTGCTATTTTTTGTGAAAGTATAGCCAGATTTTCTCTGAGCAGAGCGGTTTCAGTTTCAGGCAATTTGAGAGCCAGGAATTGCCGTTTAAAATCCTCATAATCCCTGAAGGCTCTGACAGTTACTTCTTCTATTTCGTAAATCCTGGGCAAAAGCTTTATAGTAATACCCGGATGGAAACATGAATCTGAAACCCTGACGACCTTGCTAACATATCCCAAAGCGCTTACGACAAGAGTATCTCCATTCGATGCGGGAATTTTGAACTTACCTTTTTCATCAGTGATGTATCCCCTTCGCTGACTTTCGTTATAAATATGTACAAACGCTATATTCTGGTTGGTAGAATCGTTGATTATCAAACCCCGGGCAGTCTCAATTTGCTGAAATAATAGCTGACTCCGGGCTGAGCCGGCTATTAACAGGAATAATAGCCAAAATATAGTTTTCATGCTATGCGCCATTAGCAGTAAGTATTTTTTCAAATATGGAGACTTCTTACCTGTTAAATGGAATTTAAAATGTTAATTGTTGTTAAGGGATGACGAATTAACACGTGAATTTGTTACTAAATAGTCTGTATTGAAAATGAACCAGATAGTATACGCTGCAAATTTGTATTTTTGAGCAGAAATATTATACTTAATAATTTTAACCACATAGAAATAGAAACCATGAAAGCAAGTATTATTTACAACAGTAAACACGGTACAACCAAAGCTTATGCTGAAGAGATAGGAAAATTCCTCGAAGAAAACGGAGTTGAAAATCAGGTAGAATCGATCGATAACTATAAGATCGATAATTTACAGTCGGCAGATATTATTATGTTAGGTTGCTGGACCAGCGGGTTGTTTTTGTTTGCCCAGCACCCCGATAAAGTCTGGAAACGTTTTGCTAAATCGTTG
>CAYUAV010000404.1:0-4265 GCA_964442665.1 uncultured Bacteroidales bacterium | reverse complement strand
TATTGGCTCCTGAATTATAAATCCCTGTGGCAAAGGCTCTCTCTTTTTTAGGAAACCACTCAGCCATTGTTTTGTTAGCAGCCGGGAAGTTACCTGCTTCTGTGAAACCTAAAGCTGCACGCCAAGCTCCAAAGGTAAAAGTATTGTGTGCTAATGCATGGCCAATGGCAGCAATGCTCCACCCTAACAGGGAAAATGCATAACCTCTTTTTGTACCAATCCAGTCGATAAATCTCCCGGCAAGTATCATACCCAGGGCATAGGCAATTTGAAAACTCATAACTACCCAGGAATAGTATAGCTCCTGATTAGCCTTATCAGGTCCAAAAATCCCGGCATCAGACAATATCGGTTTTAAAAGACCCAATACATTTCGATCAAAGTAATTTACAGTAGTAGCGAAAAAAACGAGTGCACAAATGGTCCATCTGTATTTTCCGACTTTTTCGTTTAATGAAGTTAATGACATAATTTTATGGGTTTGAAATTATACAGTGTAAGTTGAAGAAGCAGTCTCTCCACCTCTGCCTGTCCAGTTAGTATGGAAGAATTCGCCTCTGGGCTTATCGATTCGCTCGTAAGTATGTGCCCCGAAGTAATCGCGTTGTGCCTGTAATAAATTGGCCGGGAGTCTCTCACTCCTGTAACCATCGAAATATGCCAAAGCAGTCGAAAATGCAGGAATGGGAATGCCGTTTGAAAAAGCAGATGAAACAACTTTTCGCCAGCCATCCTGAGCTTTCGTTATCTTTTCTTTGAAGAATGGATCGAGGAGAAGATTGGTAAGTTTCGGATTTTTATCGAAAGCCTCTTTAATTTTACCTAAAAAAATCGACCGTATAATACATCCACCTCGCCACATGAGGGCTATTCCACCATAATTCAGATTCCAGCCGAAATCTTCGGCTGCATTTCGCATCAGGACATATCCCTGCGCGTACGAAACAATTTTTGATGCATATAGCGCATCTCTAAGGTTATTCAGGAATTGTTTCCGATCGCCCGTAAATGATGGCTTCGGTCCGGCCAATACTTTCGATGCCATTACCCGTTCATCCTTCATCGCTGAAAGGCAACGGGCAAAAACAGCCTCTCCGATCAGTGTCAGAGGCACACCCTGATCGAGTGCAGCTATACCTGTCCACTTCCCTGTTCCTTTCTGTCCGGCAGTATCGAGTATTTTTTCTACAAGTGGTGTTCCATCCTCATCCTTGTAAGCTAAAATATCACGGGTAATTTCAATCAGATAACTGCTCAGCTCACCTTCATTCCACTCTTTATATTCCTTATGCATTTCTTCGGCATTCATTCCAAGCAATACCTTCATGATCTGGTATGCTTCCGTAATCAGCTGCATATCGCCATACTCGATGCCATTGTGCACCATTTTTACAAAGTGCCCTGCGCCGTCCTCACCGACCCAGTCACAACAGGGTGAACCATCTTCGACTTTGGCTGCAATTGATTGAAAAATAGGCTTCAGATGTTGCCATGCAGGTTTTGATCCACCAGGCATTATGGAAGGTCCCCATAAGGCACCTTCTTCACCGCCACTAACTCCGGTACCGATGTACAGCATCCCATTACTTTCAACATACTTTGTTCTCCGGTTTGTATCCGGAAAGTGCGTATTCCCACCATCAATAATTATGTCGCCCGGTTCGAGATGGGGAATGAGTTGTTCAATTAAATCATCAACTGCTTTCCCTGCTTTTACCAATAGCATAACTTTCCGGGGTTTTTTAAGCGAAGCTGTCAGTTCTTCAATCGAATGAGTTCCTATGAAGTTTTTTCCCTTTCCTCTTCCGGCAATAAATCTATCCACTTTTTCAACTGTCCGATTATATACGGCGACGGTGTAACCATTACGCTCCATATTAAGCACAAGGTTTTCTCCCATTACAGCGAGTCCTATTAATCCAATATCAGCCTTTTCTTCCATATTTTTTTAACAATTAGTATTACATTTAATAATTTCTCTATCGTTAGGTTCAAGGTTTATTTATTCTGTTCAAATCGCTTTTCATAGGCCCAGAGTCCAAGAGCCGGGTTGGAAATAAAGTAGATTACTTCATCTGGCAATCGATTATATCCCTCTTTTAGCCGGTCAGGATTATATAATTTAACCATTTCGTTGAGCGGAGCATAGTCAAAACCAACACTTTCAATTTCGTTTCTGGTCAGATTTCCCGGACAATAGGTAATTGAAAACCGGTCTTCCGAACTACCGTGAATCAGGTGTGCGGCAGCACCCAAATTATCGCGAAGTTCTTTGTTTTCTTCGGTAGCCTGAATAATGTTACGGGTACCTCTATAGCCATACTTTCTTATCAAACGATCAATCTCAGCATCTTCTCCAAACTCCTTTAAACCCGGAGCCAGCACTATCAGCTCTCCATCCTTTGCCATAGCCATCCGGGTCCGGTATATGCTCTTATTTCCCAGCCATGTGCTTTTAAATTCATTGGGGTTCAAATACACAATAACCTTTTTCAGCGGAACTTCGAGCATGGTAAAATTCACTTTCAGCGATAATTCAGCCGCTTTCAGAAAGATTTCTTCATCATCACCGATAAATAACCCGCGAACAACGAGTTTACCAGTTTCATCACGACCGACAACCGTTTGAATATATACGACCGGCAAATGGTTCATAAAACGCTCCGAAGCATAATTCAGCAGTTTACGGACAGGATTATCAGCTCTTCCCATTAAACGTTCCATCCCATATACGGCGCCAATAAAGTGACTTTTATTTATTCCTTCGGAACCCCCTGTTCCCACCAATAAATTCTTATTATAATTTGCCATCCCGATAACTTCGTGAGGAACTACCTGCCCTATCGAAAGAATGAGATCATGCCCTCCTTCCCAGATCAGTTTATTAAGCTGTGCCGGCCATGAATAGTGAATCAGATTATCTGTAATATCTGCAACATAATCATCAGGAACAGTACCAATTGTTACTACATCAGTCCGCCAATCATGAACTCTGAATAAGTTTTCCGGCACATTGCGGAACATTTCTCCGATTTCTTTCCGACTCATGGACCCATGAGTACCAAGGGCAGGTAATATATCAATCAGGTTTTTTTTATAATATTCATAGGTGAAGGATGTCAGCAAACCTGCTTTAGAGTGAAAACGTGTAAAATCGGGCGGAACAACAAGCACCTTATTCCTTTTCCCAAGTATATCGAAAGCAGTATATAATCCTTTCCTGAGTTCTTCACTGGTTAATTTTGTATTTTCCGAACCATTTTGATAGTAGATCATAACCTGAAGTAATTAATAGAATCTCTAATATAGACTAATTCAAAAAAAGTATATTATTTATTTACCATGAAGGCAGTTCCGGAAGGTATTTTTCAAACTCTTTCAGAAGTGATTCCTGATATGAACCCTTGAAAGTACCGTTAAAAAACTTTTCCAAACCTTCGTTGTAAAGACGATCCCATGATTTTTCTTCGTGACCGGGATTTACCGGGAAAAAAAGTGCATTATTCGATTCAGCTGCTTTCAGATCACCGGGTGCATCGCCGATCATGAGCATTTTTTCAGGATGGTATTTTCCGAAAGCAACATATTTCAAATGTTCTGTTTTAGTACCGTATTCCTGTCCGGCAATAAATCGTACACACGTATTTATTTTGTTCTCTCTCCATTCTCTTTCCAAAGCTTCCAAAGGGGTTTGGGAAACAACAATCGTATCGGCTTTACCCTTAATTGCCTCCAGACATTCATTCACCAAAGGAAAAGGAGAGATGCCATATACCATATCTCTGATCGACTCATTCACCGCTTTTGACCACTTCAGGCATAGATCGATAAAAGAACCATGACCTTCAGCTGCATACTTTTCCAATGTCAGATTACCTAATTTCGATTCCCTCTTTGTCCATTGAATTAGAGAAGAAATATCCATCGATTTAAAATGCCTGTTTTTAATTTCGCTTCGCTCATTCAGATATTTAAAGGCTTCAATCAGCGCTATAAACCTGTTACATCCGCGGGTTTTTGAGTATAAATTGACAAATTCCCATATCTCGCGTGCATATTTTGAAACCGGCTGAAGGTTGAAATACTTGATATAGTTTGGACAAAAGCATTCCTTATGTTTAATCTCCATGGTATCAAACACACACCCGTCGGAATCGAAGCCAATGAAGAATTCTTTTGTTGGCTGCAGATCTATTAATCGCTGGTGCGGATTCATCATTTTATAACCATTAGTTCCTATTCGACCTCCCTGTTGACTTATTATT
>CAYUAV010000403.1:0-4278 GCA_964442665.1 uncultured Bacteroidales bacterium | reverse complement strand
CAGCTAAAACAAACAGAAAAGTGTTCAGCCCCGGTCAGGAAATCAAAATAAGCGTTTCGGTTCAGAACAAAGGACCTCAAAAGGGAAAAGAAACGCTCCAGGCCTATGTCAGGAAGAGTAATTCGGAAGTAATGCGTGCCGATAAGGAACTTAAAGCTTTTAAGAAAATCGAACTTCAGCCGGGACAAAAAGAATCAGTTACTCTTGAAATCAATGTCGATGATCTGTCTTATTATAATATAGCTACGGGCGGTTGGGTCGTAGAACCGGGAGAATACAGCATCCTCCTGGGATCATCATCAAGAGATATCCGCCAGAAATTAACCATTCAAATTAAAGTTTTGTAGCATTTATGATGTAGTCATTTCTGACAATGAAATTCACGCTTTTTATAAGTTTAACCTCTGTAAAAAACCGACCCTGGGCCATGCGATTATTTCATTTTCTGACATCAGCATTACTGCTTTTAATTTTATTCAACTGTACTATGAATTCTGATAAATCCTCACTCGGGATCTTCCGGGAATCCGGCGATGTAGGTCCCGTGACTAATACCGGAGAAGCAATTTATAATCCCGAAGATGAAGTATACTCTGTTAAAGGTTCGGGAACCAACATGTGGTTCAACAATGACGAATTCTATTTTGTGTGGAGAATAATGACCGGTAATGTGATACTTTCAACACAGATCGAATTTATCGGGAAAGGCGTGGAACCTCACCGCAAGGCAGGCCTGATCGTTCGTGAAAGTCTTGACCCGGGATCACCATATGTCAGTGCTGCCTGCCATGGCGACGGACTTATTTCCATGCAATACCGGACTTTAAAAGATTCAGCTACATCGGAATTCAGGGCTGCAGATGATTCTCTTTCCATGCTCCGGCTCATTATTCATAGCGATACAGTGACCATGCAGGCTGCAGCTGAAGGAGATGTACTCCGGGAAGTCGGGAAGCTGGCTGTTGATTTTATCGGAGATAAAGAATACTACATAGGCCTTTTTGTTTGTTCACACAATCCCGATGTGATTGAAGAAGCACTCTTTCATAATACCCGTCTGAGCATTCCTGCAAAGAATGATTTCGTTCCCTACACCGATTACATAGGATCGCGACTTGAAGTGCTGGATATCCGAACCGGAGATCGGAAAATTATTTTTGAATCGGAACTCCCGATTGAAGCTCCAAACTGGTCGCGTGACGGAAAATACTTTATTGTAAACGCAGGGGGGCTCATTTACCGGATTTCAGCAGACGGCAGAAAAATTAAAAAAATCAATACCGGTTTTGCTACTTCAAACAATAACGATCACGGACTTTCACCCGATGGAAAACGGCTTGTTATCAGCAACCATGCTTCCGACAGGCCGGAAAGTGAAAATTCCGTGATCTATATTCTTCCTGCCGCCGGTAGCAAACCAAGACAGGTTACACAATATAGCCCTTCATACTGGCATGGCTGGTCGCCCGATGGCAAATATCTTATCTATACCGGCAAACGAAAAAACGAATGGAATATTTATAAAATAGCTGCTGAAGGTGGTCATGAAATTCAGCTAACCCATACGTCAACTTTAGATGATGGATCCGAGTTTTCTGCTGATGGCAGATCCATCTGGTTCAATTCGAACCGTACCGGTACCATGGAAATCTGGAAAATGAGAGAAGACGGATCGGGACAGGTTCAGATTACGGATGATAAATATCAGAACTGGTTTCCGCACGAATCTCCCAAAGGTGATAAACTTGTCTTCCTTTCATACCTGCCCGGTGTAAACGCATGGGACCATCCATACTACAAACAGGTGATGCTTCGGATGATTGATTTAAACGACGGTATACCTGCAGGGAGACCCAGGGTTGTAGCCTGGTTGTATGGCGGACAGGGTACGATCAACGTTCACAGCTGGTCGCCCGATGGTACCAAACTGGCTTTCGTAAGCAATTCGGCTGTGATTGACTATTGAATATTTCATAGATATATGACAAGGAAAATTACTACTGACTAAAATACATTCAAAATGAAAAACCTTATAATAATTTCGATAGCTGTTATTCTTTTCAGCAGTTGCGCAAAGCACCGGAAACCCCTGTATAAAAATCCAAAGGCTTCTGTTGAAGAACGTGTGGAAGATCTGCTCAAACGAATGACACTCGAAGAAAAAGTTTCACAGCTCTTCGCATTTCGAATTTTCGACAGTCTTGCCTGGGATAGTGAGGGAAATTACATAAGCACACAGGATACCGCAAGACTTAACCTGGGTGTAGGGACTTTCTGGTCATGGTCATTATATACGGTAACACCGCGTGAAAGAGTTGAACGTATTAATGGCTTTCAGCGTTACCTGATTGAAAAAACACGTCTGGGAATACCTGCATTTGTTTTTGCAGAGGGTTTACATGGCTACATGGCCCCGGGAGCTACAAGCTTTCCGCAGGCCATTGCCTTGGGATGTACCTGGGATACGGCCCTGATTGAGCAAATATACACCGTTGTCTCGCTGGAAGCCAGCCTGAGCGGAGTAACCCAATTTCTTTCTCCTGTTGTCGATCTGGCCAGGGATCCACGTTGGGGACGAACCGAAGAGTGTTTTAGCGAAGATCCGTACCTGGTATCGCGAATGGGTCTGGCAGCAGTATATGGCTTTCAGGGACGTTCCGGTATGATCGATTCGGTTCATGCCGCTGTGACGCTCAAACATTTTGCCGGTCACGGACAACCCGAAGGTGGCCGGAATATAGCCCCGGTCAATTACTCGGAACGCGAATTTCGTGAA
This sequence comes from uncultured Bacteroidales bacterium, assembly GCA_964442665.1. Taxonomy (GTDB): domain Bacteria; phylum Bacteroidota; class Bacteroidia; order Bacteroidales; family UBA10428; genus UBA10428. The sequence continues at coordinate 1,502 of CAYUAV010000403.1, read as the reverse complement.
ACACACCTGTATCCCTTCGAAATAGCCGTGAAAAAGGGTAAAGCACAATCGATCATGGCCTCATACAACGAATGGGACGGTGTGCCTAACCATGTAAACCATAAACTTCTTACGGAAATATTACGCGATGAATGGGGATTTAAAGGCTATGTTATGAGCGATGGTGGAGGAATGGATGTTACATGGCGCGATCATCTGGCTGCTAGAGATTCAGCCGAGGCCGGCATTCTTTCCATGCTGGCCGGAGTCGATTACGATCTTTACAGTAGTGGTTGCTACAATAATATGGCAGAATTCGTAAAGGATAGCCTGATCCCCCTTTCAATGCTTGACAATGCCGTACGGAATATCCTTCGGGTAAAAATAGTAAGCGGATTATTCGAGCATCCCTATGCTAATGCCGACTTGATGGAAGAAAAATTAAACTGTGCGGATCATAAAGCACTTGCTCTAAAGGCTGCCCGGGAAGCCATGGTGTTGCTGAAGAATGAAGATCCCACCCTTCCCCTTGATACTAATGCCATAAAAACACTCGCCATAATCGGCCCCGATGCAGCAGATATTCACCTGGGAGGGTATTCATCAACTCCCATGGAAGGTGTTAGTGTGCTTGATGGCTTTAAGGATTTCGCTGCCAGCCATGGAATGAATGTACTGTATGCCGAAGGTTGCAAGATAACTTTAAACAAAGAAGTAGACTGGAGGGTAAATGAGAACCCAATCCTCAGTACACCGGAAATCGATGAAAAACTTATTGCTGAAGCAGTCACCGTTTCGAAAAAAAGTGATGCTATTATACTGGTTATCGGCGAAAATGAACTGATCGACCGTGAAGCATGGTCAGAAGAGCACCTGGGCGACGCCGATCACCTTGATATGGTCGGACGTCAGCAAGACCTGGCAAAAGCCTTGTTAGCTACCGGTAAACCTGTCGTAATCGTTTTGATCAACGGCCGTCCGCTTGCCATCAACTACCTGGCAGAATATGCCCCGGCCATTATTGAAGCCTGGTACCTCGGGCAGGAGACCGGTAATGCCCTGGCGGATGTTATCTTTGGCGAAGTAAATCCCAGTGGCAAATTAACGGTAACTTTTCCCCGTAATGTAGGACAACTACCCTGCTATTACGATCGGAAACCCAGCCGCTTCAGGGAATACGTAAACAGTAATTCCACTCCTTTATTTCCTTTCGGGTTTGGCCTCAGCTATACTACTTTTGAATACAGCAAGCTGAAATTATCTTCTAAAAAAATCAGGCCTGCCGATTCGGTTATGGTATCGGTCACGGTCAGGAATTCGGGTAGCCGGGAAGGCGACGAAATTGTCCAGCTTTATATCCATGATATCGTAAGTCTTCCAACACGTCCTGTAATGGAATTAAAAGATTTTGCCAAAATCAGCCTGAAATCAGGTGAAACACGAAAAGTCGATTTTCTTCTTACACCTGAAAAACTGGAATCGCTCGGAATGGATATGAAGCCTGAAATTCAACCGGGCGAATT